>DAOPJS010000057.1:0-7057 GCA_035399785.1 Alphaproteobacteria bacterium | reverse complement strand
CTTCTTTGACGGTTTTTTATCGTCTTTTGAATCAGCTTTTGGGGCATCGTTTTTATCAGCGGATTTAGCCCCGCTGTTGTCAGATGCTTCATTCGCATTTTCCTGCTGACGATTCTTGTTATGGCGACGGCCACCTCGGCGACCACGACGGCGGCCTTTTTTCTGCTTATCCGTATTTTCCGGGCTGTCTGTTTTTTGTTGTTCTTCAACCGCTTCAGATTCTTCAATAGCATCCGCCGAAGCTGCCGCCCCTGCTTTACCGCCCTTGCGCTGTGAAATAGCATCAAGACGGAATTCCGAGGCCTTCAAACTATCATCGACGCGGATATGAACACGGAAATTATAACGCTCTTCAATATCCACCAGCATCTGGCGTTTATTGTTCAAAATATAAACCGCAACTTTGTTCGGCACGTTCAGGGAAAGCTCTGACACTTTTCCTTTAATGCCCTCTTCCTCCAGTGCGCGCATCGCACTGATCGCCGCGAAGTCCAATGTCTTGACCACGCCGCTGCCATCGCAGTGCGGACATTTGTCAAACTGTGCTTCGGTCAAGCTGGGGTTCAGACGCTGGCGTGATAATTCCAGAAGGCCGAATGATGAAATACGCCCGACCTGAATACGCGCCCGATCAGATGACAGAGCATCACGCAATTTATTTTCAACCTTGCGGTTATTGCGGCGCTCTTCCATATCGATAAAGTCAATCACGACCAGACCGCCAAGGTCACGCAAACGCAATTGGCGGGCAACTTCTTCTGCCGCTTCCAAATTGGTTTTCAGCGCGGTTTCTTCAATATGGCGCTCTTTTGTTGCTTTACCGGAGTTCACATCAATAGATACCAGCGCTTCCGTCGGATTGATAATCAGGTAGCCACCTGACTTCAACGTCACGGAAATTTCACCGATTTCGCTGATCTGTTTTTCAACATTATATTTGTGAAACAGCGGCACCTTCTGATCTTTATATTCCTTCACCTTTTTGGCGTGGGACGGCACCAGCATTTTCATGAAATCTTTTGCTGTTTTAAATCCCTCTTCGCCGGAAACCAAAACATCATCAATATCGCGCGTGTACAAATCACGGATGGAACGTTTGATCAGATTGCCTTCCTCGTTAATCAACGCAGGCGCAGTTGATTTCAAGGTGTCCTCGCGAATGGTGTTCCACAAGCGTGTCAGATAATCCAGATCGCGCTTGATCTCCGCCTTTGTACGGGCGACCCCTGCTGTGCGCAAAATAACGGACATACCATCGGGGATTGTCAGATCTTTCAAAATTTCACGCATACGTTTGCGGTCTTTGAAATTGCCGATCTTACGGCTGACGCCGCCGCCGCGCGGGCTGTTCGGCATCAAGACGCAGTAACGTCCCGGCAAAGACATATAGGTTGTCACTGCCGCTCCCTTATTTCCGCGTTCTTCTTTGGAAACCTGAATCAGCATGATTTGGCCGCGTTTGACCACTTCCTGAATTTTGTATTTGTGACGTAAATTAAAACGGAAAGGTTTGCCTGACTCCCCGTCATCGACAATCTCGTCCGATTTACGGTTACGCATATTCGCCCGCCCGCGTCCACGGCCACGGCGGTTACGACCACGGCCACGGCGCTGATTATTTCCTTCTTCGGCCTCGTCGTCTTCAGGACTTTCCAATGATTGTGCTTTTTCTAATGCTTCTGCATCCAGCTCTTCATCGGATTTTTCCTGATCGTCTTTTTTCTTATTACCGATTGAATCCTCGTCGGCGTCATCTCCTGATTTTGACTCTGCTTTTTTAGCAGATTTTTTAGAGGTTTTTTTCTTCTTGGCAGATTCTTTGGCCACCAGATCCGCATCTTCGTCATCCGCAGGTTTATCGGCGCCGCCGACTTCAACGACATCTTCGATAGAGTCTTCTTCCTCATCTTCGTCATCAATTTCTGCATCATCAGAGGCTAATTCGGCTTCCAATTCCTGTTCTTCCTCATCCTCCATCGCATCGATTTTTTCCAGCTCCGCCTGCTGCTCTGCAAGCAACGCTTCACGATCGCTGACCGGAATGCGGAAATAATCGGGATGAATCTCAGAAAACGGTAAAAAGCCGTGGCGGTTACCGCCGAAGTTTACGAAGGCCGCCTGCAATGACGGCTCAACCCGCGTCACCTTTGCCAGATAAATACCGCCTTTTAATTGTTTGCGAACAATACTCTCGTAATCAAACTCGACCAGTTGATTACCATCAACGACGGCGACCCGTGTTTCTTCTTCATGGGTTGCGTCGATCAACATTCTTTTTGTCATAATTTTTCTCCGGCGCGAATGCAGCCATCTTCCCTGCGCGACTTAAGGAGGAAACGGCGCAAAGCGCTTCAATCCAGTTAAACCAATAATGTTCCGATTTTTGGCTGCAAGACCCGTCAGGCCCTTTCCAAAAAGTTCCACCGAACATCAAGCGCATCTGTAACGGCTTGTTTCTTACCAGATATGTTCGGCGCCGGAATGAAAGATCCTCGAAATCATAAAAGGAGGCCTTTCTTTCTTCCGTTGCAGCTAGCGAAACCCTTAAAAAACGAATAAAATCAAATAATTATGCTAGAGCCACAACGTGTCGCAAATAGACATTACAGCGCAGGCAAAAAACTTACAAGCAGGAAATGTATCCTATTATTTTTTTCACGAAAAAGCAGGATAAGAGCCTTTCTGTCGCCATAAAACCCATGTTAGATTGGGTAGTCATTTTTAAATAGTGACGAATAATTTCTGATAATTAACCCTGATATGACCTGATAACACTTAGTGCGCGCGTTTATTCTTTCAATTTTTACAGTAATCTTCGTGTCCTTGACCCTTATGTCAGGCACAGCGCAGGCATTAGACATAAAAAATGTCCGTTTCGGTCAACACCCCGATAAAACCAGGTTAGTCATCGAATTGAGCGGACAATCCGATTACAGAACCTTTATGATCCCTGCCGATAGCGGCAAGCCCTATCGCCTGGTTATCGACATGCCCGATTTTAACTGGCAAGCCGGCGCCATTCCCCGCCCCGCCAAAACCAGCGTTCTGGACGTGCGTTCGGGCACATTAAAGCCGGGCATAAAAAGGATCGTGGTTGATTTGTCTCAACCTGCACAGGTTATAAGCTCTTTTTTGCTTCCTAAAGCATCAGGGAAACCTGATCGGTTGGTCATTGATTTCAAAAATGTCTCATCCGCCCAATTTAACCAAAACGAACGTAAAATCTTCGGCAACCTCAAAGAAGACGGCGCCGATCTTAATCTGCTTATTGCCAAACAAACAGCAGAAGACATTAATACAGGCCAATCCGGTATTGCCGATAACGGGATTATCATTCCTGCCAAAAAACCCCGCCTACCCGAAGCAATACAAGCCGCTGACACACCATCAAAGCCGACAACGCCATTGCGCAAACCTCTTATTGTAATAGATGCAGGCCATGGCGGCGCCGATCCCGGCGCTTTGGGCACTGACAGATTAAAAGAAAAAAATATTACGCTGGCCGCCGCCAAAGAATTAAAAAGACAACTGGAAGCCACGGGACGTTACCGCGTCTCCCTGACACGCGATACTGATATTTATCTGAAACTTTACAGGCGTGTTTCTATTGCGCGGGAAAAAGGGGCGGATTTGTTTATCTCCCTTCATGCCGATTCGATTGATAAGCCCAATGTCAGCGGCGCCTCAATCTATACCTTATCCAACAAGGCCTCTGACGCGCAAACAGCCAAACTGGCCGCCCGTGAAAACCAGGTCGATTTGATTGCCGGCGTTGATTTAAGCCATGAAGATAAGGATGTTGCCAATATTCTGATTGATCTGGCGATGCGCGACACCATGAACCAATCAAAGTTTTTTGCCAACACCGTTGTAGCCAAATTAAATGCTCACGGGATTCGTATTTTGGAAAAACCACACCGATATGCAGGCTTTGCCGTACTGAAAGCACCTGATATTCCATCGGTTTTGATTGAAATGGGCTTTATGTCAAACAGCAAGGAGGCAAGAATGCTTTCGACCAGTGAATATCAGCGGAAAATGGCGGCTGCCTTGATAAAGAGCATCGATGCCTACTTCGAAAAGGTACGAAAAAACGGCGCTTGATGCCAAAAAGCAGCGTAAATTTAGGCAGAAAACACCAAAACTATTGAAAAATATAAAAAAAATTACAAAAAACTATTATCAACCCAAAAACTCTATTGTATAAGAGAGTCAGTTTTCCCGATGGGGAAGGCTAAATTTGTTGGAATAGACAGCTTCCCTGTCACTTAATTAACAACCTAAAAAAGGTAAAAGGATATACAATGAAAAAACTACTTACTTCTGCATTGGTATTGGGCTCAACTATCGCTGTTGCCGCTTGCGCAGCTAACGGTACTTCAGAGCGCGACCTAGATGGTGCAATGACAAACGCTCCTTACTCAGAAGAGCGCACAGTTGGTGCTTCTCAAGCTCCTGCTCCTGTTGTTCGTTCAGCAGCACCTGTTTTCGAAAGCAGACAAACCAAGTAATTTTTACTTGATTAAGAATTTAAAAAGGCTGTCTAATTCGTTAGGCAGCCTTTTTCTTTTGATCTATTATTTTTGAAAATGTTGGGGCATTATAATTAAATGCAAATACTATTCAGAATTTTTGTCTTGGCCATCTTATCCTTGCTGGGGGGACTTTTATATTCGCTAAGCGTCAATGTTCTGATCATGACACATGTTTTTCCGACAGAAGAAGTCGGCAATAATTTCGGTTATGAGATGACAAGCAAAGCCGTTCTTGTGTGGTTTGTCGCCATCATCATTGGTTTTGTTTCGGTTTTTATTGAACAAAAATGGCGCTACGTGTTGCTGGCCTGCCCGTTGCTGGCGCCATCCATATTTGCCTTGATCTACAGCTTGAGCTTATCTTAAAAAAAATATCAGTTGTTAAAAGTCGGATGTGACAAACTGTCGCGCGACATCAAAGAATTTTTATCGGCATTATCGTCAGCAGAAACTGTCTTTGTTTCTTTTGCTGTGTCGGCTTCTTTCTCAGCCTTCTCGACAATTTTTTCAATTTGTTTGATGTCTTTGTCCGTTGCACCGGCTTCATCGAGTAATTCATTCATGTGATTATCAGCGCTTACACCGGGCGCGTAATTTTTGTCCAGAACGGCAACAGGATAACCACGATGTTCCTGCACAGCCTTGCGTACCTTACCCCAATCAATTTTATCGGCGTAGCTGCCGGCTTTTTTCGTGATACGTTTCATATCATCAGCGGTAATTTCGTAAGATTTTACCAAACCGTCTTCTTCAATTTTTAAAGATTGATCCTGTGTCGGACTGACTTCGACATAAAGTTTATCATCAATCCAGCCGACCTTAACAGGCTGATCCACCACTGTTACTTTGGTACCGACAGGCACCAGAGGAAACAACTCGACGATATTTTCAGGATACATACGGATACAACCACTGCTGACGCGGCGGCCGACCCCATAAGGTTTATTGGTGCCGTGCATCGCATATTGCGGCCAGCCAAGATACATCGCATGCGTCCCTAACGGGTTATCGGGGCCCGCAGGAACAACGGCGGGTAATTTCGGATCTTCTGCGCGCATTCTGGGCGTTGGGCGCCACTCAGGGCCGACTTTTTTGCGAACAATAGATGTTGTACCTGTCGGGGTCTGCAATCCTTCACGCCCGATAGAGATCGGATATGTCAGCGGCGCCTTCCCCTCATCTTTAAAATAATAGACACGCATTTCCGCAAGATTGATCACAAGGCCTTCACGCGGCGCATCGGGGAGAAGGTTCTGCTTGGGCAGAATAATGCGTTTACCGGCGCCGGGAATCCAGGGATCCAATGTCGGGTTTGCCGCCCGTAGTTCAACAAAACCCAGCGCATTTTTGCGTGCCAAGTGAATAAGCGTATCTTCAAAGACGGCCTTATGAATGATGGTTTCCCCGAAATAATCCTTATTATACGGCGCCGCAACAGCGGGAGCAGAGATCATCACCAGTAAAGATAAAATCAAAAATCTCATATTAGGCCACTTTCTTATTAAAATTTTTCCCGACATTGTCCATAAAGGCTTCGGTTGTCAAGAATTCTTGATTTTCACCGATAAGCAGCGCCAGATCTTTGGTCATTTTACCCTGCTCGACGGTCTCGACACAGGCTTCCTCCAAACTTTTGGCAAAACCGACCAGTTCCATATTATTGTCAAACTGCCCACGATATTGTAGGCCGCGCGTCCATGCAAAAATTGATGCAATGGGATTTGTAGACGTAGCGTTTCCTTTTTGATGTTCCCTGTAATGACGTGTCACCGTGCCGTGTGCTGCTTCGGCCTCGACCGTATGACCATCGGGCGTCAAAAGAACGGAGGTCATCAACCCCAGTGATCCGAAGCCCTGTGCCACAATATCGGACTGCACATCGCCGTCATAATTCTTACACGCCCAGACAAATCCGCCTTTTGATTTGAGGGCAAAGGCCACCATGTCATCAATCAAACGATGTTCGTACCAAAGTTTCTTTTTCTCAAACGCATCTTTGAATTCGGCATCATAAATCCCCTGGAAGATTTCCATGAAACGCCCGTCATATTGCTTCAAAATCGTATTCTTGGTCGACAGGTAAACAGGATAATCACGCTGCAATCCGTAATTAAAACAAGCTCGGGCAAATCCCTTGATGGACTCATCAACATTATACATGCCCATGGCCACACCGGATTCCTTGAACTCATAGACATCCCAGCTTTGCACGTCACCACCATCGGCAGGTTCAAAAACCATTTTTAATTTTCCTGCGCCTGCGATTTTAACATCGGTTGCCTTGTACTGATCACCAAAGGCGTGACGGCCAATGACCATCGGTTCTTTCCAGCCGGGAACATATTTAGGAACGTTATTGGTAACAATCGGTTCCCTGAAAACCGTCCCGCCTAATATGTTACGGATCGTTCCGTTTGGTGATTTCCACATTTTCTTCAGGCCAAATTCCTTCACCCGCGCCTCATCGGGCGTAATGGTCGCACACTTTACACCCACCCCATATTGCTTGATGGCGTTGGCCG
>DAOPJS010000056.1:0-7138 GCA_035399785.1 Alphaproteobacteria bacterium | reverse complement strand
TGTTTTTGTCTGCGCTCTTGCGTCCAACCCTTGGTCATAAAGCCAATTTAGCAGATATGGGGAGAGATTTAAAGGAATTTATTCCTATACATGAACCCTTCTCGCAATGACAGTAAGATTGATTTATGATTCAAGTGAAATAGGGGAAATGGGAGAAACAACAAATATGGCCAAGAAAAGAATCCTCGCAGTTCTTTTAATTTTATGCATTGGGGCGGGCGCGTTGTTTATAGCTAACCAAAGTAGCAAAAGAACCGAACGCAGAGATGCCACCGCCTATGAAGGCATAAGCGAGAGCGAGAAATATGCTTATGCTGTTACTCCTATAGAGGAACCGAGAGATCGCCTTAGACAAAAACTTATAAGCATGCGCTTAGGGAAGGATGCGACTCCTTTTGATAAGATCAGGTTTAACTCTCCTGCAGAATTTTCAACTCTTGATGATCCTAAATTTGGTGTATTTCACCCTGAAGGTGGGAACGCGAAATATAAATTAGCAGGTGGAAGCTTTATGAAAGATGGCTCAGATTCCAGATGGCTCTATAACACTGAATTTAGAATAGAAGGTGAAGGGACAGAAGAAGGAACAGAGTTAATTGCGTTTTTGGTCGGCGTAAAACAATCTATATGCTCAATTATAAATAAGAAGTACGAAATTAAAGGTATTCCACGTCTTCAATCCGACCAATCCAACTTATATATGAAGAATATGATTGATGATGGTATGCAGGATTATGTTGTCCAATCAAGTCAGGGAGTAATATTAGATAATCTTGAATTGTCGCAAAAACTCTCTGGGTGTTTTCAAACCCACGATGGAAAAAACTATGTAGCATTTTTTATGATTTTAGAAAGATAACTAATACCGCACCAATGCCGCGCCCCAAGTAAGGCCGCCGCCCATGGCTTCGATCAATAACATCTGACCACGTTTGATTTTGCCGCCGCGCACGGCCTCATCCAGTGCCAGCGGAATGGAGGCGGCCGAGGTATTGCCGTGATGATCGACAGTCACCACGACCTGATCCATGCTCATATCCAGTTTTTTGGCGGTAGATTCGATGATGCGGATATTTGCCTGATGCGGCACCAGCCAATCAATATCGGCGGGGGTGATGTGATTATGGCTGAGCACTTCGCCGACGACATCGGCCATATAGCTGACGGCGTATTTGAACACTTCGCGCCCCTGCATTTCAATATGCCCTGTATCCCCCGTGGTGGAAACACCGCCCGAAGTTTGCAGCATGTCGCGCTGTTTCCCGTTGGCATAAAGATGGGTGGAGTGAATCCCCTGCCCCTGCAACCCGTCATTGTTTTCCTTCGCGCCCAAGATAACCGCGCCTGCCCCATCGGCAAATAAAACGCAGGTGGTGCGATCCGTCCAGTCAATCACGGAAGACATTTTTTCCGCGCCAATCACCAGAATATTTTTCGCCTGTCCGCATTTGATAAAATTATCGGCGACGGTCAGCGCATAGACAAACCCTGTGCACACGGCCTGCACGTCAAAGGCCAAGCCCGGTTTAATGCCAAGTTCCCCCTGCACCTTTACGGCGACGGATGGAAAGGTGCGGTCGGGCGTGGTGGTGGCGACAATCACGCCGTCAATGTCTTCGGGCTTTAACCCTGATTCCAAAAGCGCGGCGCGCGCGGCGATAATGGCCATGTCCCCTGTTGATTCGTCATCGGCGGCGAGGTGACGTTGTTTAATACCGCTGCGCTGGGTGATCCATTCATCAGAGGTATCAACCATTTTTTCCAGATCGGCATTGGTCAGGATTTTTTCGGGCAAATAAGAACCCGTTGAAAGAATAACCGAAGACACACCCATTTTTTTATTACACTCCCGCCACTGACACGAATGATTCCTGTGACATCAGGCTTTCTATTTCATCCGCGACACGCTTGTTAAATCCGTTGGTAATCAAATCCGCGGCAACCAAAATGGCATTTTCCGTTCCCAAAATGTCGGAGCCGCCATGGCTTTTCACGCAGATACCGTTTACCCCTAAAAACATCCCGCCGTTATATTTGCGCGGGTCGACTTTATCTTTCATTTTTTTCATCGCACGCATCGACAGCAAATATCCCAAAAGCGACAGAGGCGATGATTTAAACGCATCGGTCAAAAACTGTTTTGTCAGCTTGCCGACCCCTTCGGCGGTTTTCAAGGCGACGTTGCCCGTAAAGCCGTCGGTCACGACAACATCGACCGTGCCTTTGGTAATGTCATTCCCCTCGATAAAGCCGTAATAACGGCCGGGGAATTTCACGCTGGATAAAATAGCGGCGGCGGCGCGGATTTCTTCGTGCCCTTTCATTTCTTCCGTCCCGACATTAAGAAGGCCGACAGTCGGTGTCGGGATCCCCTGCACCACGCGCGCATAAACGGCGCCAAGCACAGCGAACTGGGTTAATACTTCCGCATCGCAGACAAGGTTGGCGCCCAGATCCAGCATCACCACTTTGCCCGTCATGGTCGGCATGACAGAAGCAATGGCAGGGCGGCTGATCCCCGGCAGGGATTTCAGCAATAATTTCGACATCACCATCAAGGCGCCCGTATTTCCCGCCGACACCACGCCATGCGCCGCGCCGTCGCGCACAGCCTCGATCGCCAAACGCATGCTTGAGCCTTTGCCGTTACGCAAGGCGGTAGAGGGTTTATCGGTGCTGGAGATCGCCAGATCGGTATGACAGACTTCCGAATGTTTTTTCAGGTTTGGATGATTTTCCAGCAGCGGATTAATCTGACGCTGATCACCAAAGAGCAGGAATTTTGTTTCCTTTAATTTTTTCAGCGCATTGGCGGCGCCCGGAATCGTCACTGACGGGCCGAAATCCCCCCCCATGGCATCCAAGGCAATAATCTGGCGATAAGTCATGATTTTGTTATCTCAAATGAAAAACGAGCTTCGCTTTTTGTTCAACGAAACTCGCAAGGATCACATCATAAGTCAATTGGATATTCGTTAAAAAAAGCCCTCAGTGAGGGCTTTCGGGGATATTATCCGCGGTCTTCAAGGACCTGACGGCCTTTATACATGCCGGTTTTCAGGTCAATATGGTGACGGCGCTTTGG
This sequence comes from Alphaproteobacteria bacterium, assembly GCA_035399785.1. Taxonomy (GTDB): domain Bacteria; phylum Pseudomonadota; class Alphaproteobacteria; order Micavibrionales; family Micavibrionaceae. The sequence goes on along the minus strand of DAOPJS010000056.1, from coordinate 4,053 downwards.
CTCACCTGTATTGCCGTCTTCAACCCAGTTGGTTGTGCTCATCGCATCGTGGGAGCGGCGCATATTGCGCTTTGATTTTGTTGTTTTTCTCTTAGGTACAGCCATTGTCTTATCCTTTTAATTAAATGCCCTCATACGGGTAAACCCGAGGAGGCACGCAGACTCAAAAACATGACTCTGCGGAATTCGGTGGTTTTTACCGAAAAGACGGCAGATACGCAAGGAAAATCGTTAAAATTTCTATGCGACGCCGAAATTCCTTATAAATCAGCGGTTTTCCTTCCAATCCTTCAGCGCTTCGAAGGGATTCTTACGCAAAGGTGATTTTTCGTCGATTTTGACGTTTTCATCGGTAAATTCGTATTCAACCCCCTCTTTACGCGGATAAGCGGGAATCGCCAGGGAGATATGCTGGGTCACCAATTCCCCCAGATCAATGACCCCGTTAATCACGGGTTCGGGGTCATCCTTTTCATCCAGCAATTCAATTTCACCGTGGGAAATGGCAGCTTCGCGCTCACGCTTGGCGGCGGCGAAAGACACCATGGAATCCTTATCCGCGAACCAACCATCAACAGGTTCGGATAAAACTGTGTCGAACGGCTCTAACGTGACCACACATTCCTGTGTAATCGTGGCAGTAAATTGCCCCTGCACGTGTATGGCATGCTCCAGATTAATCCGCAGATCCGCCTTTACATCCTTAATGGCAATCACACCCAAACGGCGCGCCATATCCTCCAGCTCTTCCTCTGAAGGCTCAATTGTTAATTTGGTTTCGCGGCCATCCAAATCATCGACATCAAAAAAATGCGACCATTCCTGTTCCGTCAGCTCTTGCGGGGTTCTAGGCAATTTTTTTCTCCTGTTTTTCGATCGGCGCGAAATCACCCTGCGCCGTTGTCTTCTTTGCACATTCCATTATATACCCTGCCAGCGCATTTACATCATTTTCATCAGGGTTTTCGACTGTGCCGAAAATATTGCACGTTACCGCCGCTTTCAAATCATCTATATCCCCTGCCCGAAGCGCGGCCTCGTAATGATTGGCGCGGCCGTTAAAGCCCTGCATCATCCGCTTCATATGTTTGGGCACGCCCAGATCCCCGACGCCCATTTCACGCAAAGACCGATCCATGGTCACAAAAAACACATCGAAAAGCGCCTGCGAGATTTTTTTATCACCCGCCGCCTGTAATACGCGCATCAGCAAATAACAATGCAGGGAGATCATTTCAAACCGCCCGTCCACACTATCGGGAACATGATAATCCTCGTAGAATACAGGCAGGCGCGCCTGCGCCACGGCTTTGGCATAGAGATCGGCGGCTTTGGCCTTTCTTTCCCGTCTTTGTCTGAAGTATGTAAACATTCTTGATTTTCTAGGGCGTAAGGACCATATTGGCAAGTATGAAAATGATTAAAACTGCTCCTGTCTTGTTGTTCTGCAGCGTAGCCCTTATCGGCGCCTGTACCCCGACGCAGAATAACCGCGGTAACATGGTGGAAGATTTCCGCATGGCCGAAATCACCCCCGGCGTCAGCACCCGTACCAATGTTTTGAAATCCCTCGGCTCCCCCACCACGGTGGCACCGTTTGACGATAATGTCTGGTATTATCTGGGACAAAAAATGGAGAAGAAGGGCATTTTCGATCCCAAGGTCGTGGATGAGAAGGTCGTTGTCGTCACCTTTAATGACGAAGGCATTGTCGAAACCATGCAAAATATTGATTCAAACCGTCAGGATATTCCCAAAGTACGGGACAAAACACCGACCAGCGGTAACGAAGTTACGTTGATGGAACAGCTTTTGGGTAATGTCGGCCGCTTTAACAAACCCGATGAAGGTGCGGTCAGTACCGCCGGCGGCACGAATAATTAATAGAAAAATTATCCTTTAACGAAAGGTGACATCATGTTGGCAAAATATATTACAGCGCCGCAATCCGTTTTCTCTGCCAAATTTTTGGTTCTTTTTTGTCTCTCTTTAGGGCTGCTTATCCTGTCATCCAAGATACAGGTTCCGATGTTTCCCGTTCCGATAACATTCCAGACCGCTATTATTCTGCTTATACCCGCCCTATGCGGCCTGAACATGGGATTGAGTGTTCTGGGCAGTTACTTTGCCCTCGGCGCCATAGGACTTCCCGTCTTTGCCATGGCTGCAGGCGCCGTTCCCGGCCCTGCCTATTTTATCGGGCCGACGGGAGGATATTTGGCAGGTTTTGTTATCGCCATGTTTTTTGTTGCGGCCCTTATTCAAAAAATGCCGTCACGAAATTTTTTCCTTCTTTCCCTTTTATTTTTAGCCGCGCATCTGGTTATTTTATTTTTCGGCTGGGGATGGCTGAGTTACGGCCTGCCGCATATCGGCGCAGAAAAAGCCTTTATCGGCGGTGTTGTGCCTTTCATTACAGGCAGTATTTTAAAGTCCTTCTTTGTCGCCGCGATTGTAAAAGGCGTAAAATAAAAAAAGCCCCGCATGATGACGGGGCTTTTGTTTTTTTATCTTTACCTGTCATCCTGAGCGAAGTGAAGGATCTCATTATCGTCAGGAGATTCTTCGGCTACGCCTCAGAATGACAGCAAAGAGTGTTACAGATTCATGTTGGCCACGATTGCCACCAACAGGATTGCCACGATATTGGCAATCTTGATCAGCGGGTTCACGGCCGGACCGGCTGTATCCTTGTAAGGGTCGCCGACAGTATCCCCTGTCACCGCTGCCTTATGTGCTTCGGAACCTTTACCGCCGTGATTTCCATCTTCGATGAATTTCTTGGCGTTATCCCAAGCACCGCCGCCTGCTGTCATGGAGATCGCAACGAACAGACCCGTTACGATTGTTCCCATCAACAAGGCACCCAGCGCTTCAAACGCAGGAACCAGATCATCCGTCAGGTAGTAAACCACCCCGAACAGAACGAACGGTGCCAACACAGGAAGCAAGGACGGCATAACCATTTCCTTGATCGCAGCCTGTGTCAGAAGGTCAACAGCGCGACCATATTCAGGCTTAGCCGTTCCCTTCATAATGCCCGGGATTTCCTTGAACTGACGACGCACTTCAACCACAACGCTTGCAGCCGCACGGCCAACCGCTGTCATGGACATCGCCCCAAACAGGTAAGGAAGCAGACCACCGATAAACAGACCGATCACGACAAATGGATTCTCCAGAGAGAATGTCAGGTTCGGCAGATCAGGCAGATAGTGCTTGATCTCTTCGGTAAAGGCGGCAAACAACACCAGCGCGGCCAGACCGGCAGAACCGATGGCGTAGCCTTTTGTTACCGCTTTGGTTGTGTTACCGACAGCGTCCAGCGCATCTGTGGTTTTACGGATTTTATCAGGCAGACCTGACATCTCCGCAATACCGCCTGCGTTATCTGTCACGGGGCCGTAAGCATCCAGTGCCACAACCATACCGGCCATAGACAACATGGTGGTGGCCGCCATGGCGATACCGAACAGACCGGCGAAAGTAAACGCCAGATAGATACCCGCACAAATAATGATCACGGGAATGGCAGTTGCTTCCATGGAAATTGCCAAGCCCTGAATCACGTTTGTGCCGTGACCTGTTTCAGAGGCCTTTGCAATGACACGCACCGGACGATGCTCGGTCCCTGTATAAAACTCGGTAATCCAGACCAGAAGACCTGTCACACCCAGACCGACAAACACACAGTAAAGGATGTCCTGATAGGTCAGGCTTTGTCCTTCTGTGGCCAGCGGCACAACCGTATCCAGTCCCATTTTACCCAGCAAGCCGATCACTAATAGCAGGGAGAAAACGCCGGAAGCGATAAAGCCCTTATACAAGGCGCCCATGATATTTTCGCTTTTGCCAAGATTGACAAAGTAAACACCGGCAACAGAACCGATGATACACAGCGCACCGACAAGCAGCGGCAACATCATCATCTGACTTTGTGCTTCAGGGGCAAAAACGCTGAACGCAATCAACATTGTCGCGACTATTGTCACGGCATATGTTTCAAACAGGTCAGCGGCCATCCCAGCACAGTCACCAACATTGTCACCGACG
>DAOPJS010000055.1:0-7229 GCA_035399785.1 Alphaproteobacteria bacterium | reverse complement strand
ACAATCATCTTTGCCCCCATAACGGCCAGACCATCATGTAGATCTGCACAGATTGTCTGACCAGTGATCGGTAGTTTTTCAACCGCAATCATATCGCCCGTATCCAACCCTACATCCATCTGCATCAGGGTAATGCCCGTTTCTGTATCGCCCGCCCAGATCGCCCGCTGGATCGGCGCTGCGCCGCGCCAGCGCGGCAAGAGCGATGCATGAATATTGATACAGCCATATTTAGGGGCATCCAGAATAGATTTTGGTAAAATCAACCCATAAGCCGCTACAACAGCCACATCAAGGTTCAGTGATTTAAAATCTTCAATATCTTTCGGATCTTTAAAGTTAATTGGCGTGCGCACCTCAATCCCCGCTGCCTCAGCGCATTGATGAACGGGGGACGGCTGCACTTTTTTACCGCGTCCTTTGGGGCGGGGCGGCTGGGAATACACACAAACGACGTCATGATCGGAATTTATTAATGCCTGTAATGCCGCTACTGAAAAATCCGGCGTTCCCATGAAAGCAATGCGAAGTAGTTTTGTCATGATGGTTTAAAGAACCGCTGATTCTTTTTGAAGTTTTTTCATACGGCGCAAAATCATATTGCGCTTAAGCGTCGAAAGATAATCAATAAACAAAATACCGTTTAAGTGATCAATTTCATGCTGGACACAATGGGAATGAAGACCGTCAAATAACTCCTCATGCGTTTCACCATTTATATCCTGAAACTTCACACGCACCTGCGCAGGGCGGATAACTTCGCCATATTGCTGCGGGATGGACAAGCACCCTTCATCGTAAACAGATTTCTGCTCGGACGACCATACTACTTCAGGATTTATAAAGGCACGGGGGTTAGGCTGAAATTCCGGCTCTTTTTCCCCGCTGCGATAGGCCGATTCAATTGTCTGGATACCGTTAATAACAGGACCGTGAACCCACATTCCTTCGGGCAGATCCATGACAAAAACACGGTTAAGTTTATTCACCTGATTGGCCGCCAGGCCAATACCTGCGCCATGATACATAGTGTTGATCATGGCATTAATCTGCGCCTTAACAGCGTCATCAATATTTTCAATGGCGTGCGCCGTTTCTTTCAAAACAGGATCGGGAACTTTTATAATATCGTATAAATCAGGCATAACGGGAGGTATCTTTATCATCATCTAACAACAGATCGGTTTCGAATTCCTGATCTGCATCAATTACACTAATCGGGCGCGGCGCCCCTTCCAATAATTTCGGTGTTTCAATTTCCTTATCGGTGGCTTTTAACTCTTTCAACTTTCGGGCGCTGGATAAAATTCGGCTATCAAAGGTGCCTATTGCCTTATTATACGCCGCCAAAGCCGAATTAATCCCGCCGCCGACTTTGCTTAAATGCGTGGCAAAATTTGAGATACGGTCAAACAGCTCACTGCCCAGCTTGGAAATTTCCTGCGCGTTTTTGGCCATGGCCACCTGCCGCCAACTAAGGCCGACCACACGTAGCAATGACATCAACAATGTCGGAGAGGCAATCACGACATTATTATCGGACGCATAATCAACCAAATCAGGATCGGCCGAGAGCGCCGTAGAAAAAATATTTTCCGATGGCAAAAACAAAACGACAAAATCAGGACTGTCTACTTGCTCCCAATAAGACTTACTGCCCAGCGCCTTGACATGGGATCTAACCGCCCGTGCCAGATTTTGGCGCAGGACATTATATTCCCCCTCGCCCATATCATCATCCATGCGGTTGATGAATTCGGTAATCGGCGCCTTGGCATCAACAATAATGTTAAATCCGTCCTGCAGATGAATAATCGCATCGGGGCGCAAACGGCTCTCCCCCGTATTGATGGATACTTGCGTTTCATAATGAAGGCCTTTGATCAGGTTTGCCTTATCAAGCAAACGCTCCAGCACAAATTCACCCCATTTTCCTTGCGCCGCCGGATTTTTCAGCGCGCCCGTCAGTTTGGCAGTTTCTTTTGATAAATTTTGGATATCTTCACGGATGGTTCTGTCGGTTGCACTTAATTGCTCCACCACGCCATTGAGCTGGGTCAAATGCTTCTCAACAGGTTGAATCATCTGGGCAATCGCCTGTGTACGTTTATCCAGATCATGGGCGCTGTCGGCCTGCGCTGCTTTCAGCTTTTCCTGCGCAATGTTTAGAAAATTTTCCGAATTGGATTGCAACGTGGCCTGCGCCAATGCCTTAAAGTGATCATCAAGCCCTGCGCGCTCGGCCTCCAGTCTTGCCTGCAAACCGGCAGCGCGGGATTTATGCACCCCGACACGCCAGAGCAGGAGAATCATGCCTATCAGCAAGCCGCAAATCAGCCCGACCGTCATTGAAAACGGCTCAATGGGTAAATTCTCGAAATTCAGCTTTGATAAATCTATGCTATAATTCATGATAGGACGAGAATAGACCAAGAACATCAGGACTTACAACCATGAAGATTCCCCCAACGGCCCATCAATACCTGACGCAGAGCTCACAAAAGGGTAATGCGATGATTTATGTTCTCATTGCGCTGGCTTTACTGGGATTTTTGACAGTCACCCTTTCCCGCCAGAACAACCAAGCAGACGGGCAGGATTTAAGTGATGAGCAGGCCGAATTATATGCCAATGAAATTGTCCAATATGCCAGCGCTTCGCGCTATGCGGTAGAAATGATGCTCTCAAGCGGATCAGAAGTGAATGATCTTAATTTTATCCTGCCCAGCGACGCCAATTTTAATACAGGATCAAATATCCATAAGGTTTTTCATCCACAAGGCGGAGGATTAAATTATCAGGCAGAATTGAATGAAGATATGGTTGATAATACCGGACAACCGCCCGGATGGTATTTCACAAATTCAATTAATGTTGAATGGACCCCCACTACAGCTAACGATGCTATCGTTAGCGCCTTAAGAATAAAAAAGGCAATATGCGAAAGTATCAATAAAAAAATAACAGGATCAAAAGACATACCCGTTCTTGATGAAGCTCTTGGTCAGGTTTTTAAGAGTACAGCTACTGTTGATTTAGATACATCAATATGTCCGGGTTGTGACGGCTATCCCATGTTATGCGTTGCAAACCAAGGGGGTACTTTTTATGGTTTTTATTCAATTATCGCAGGGCAGTAATAACAGCGCGGAATTCGGCAATCCCTTTATCTTTCAAGGAACTGGTCTGTAAAAAAGCAGGATACGCCGCCGGATGTTTTTTGAGACATGCCTGCAAATCGGAAAGAATTTTCTCCATTTCCGCCTTTTTGGATTTATCACATTTCGTCAGAATAATGCGGTAGGAAACGGCCGCTTCGTCCAACATGCTCATCAAATGCTCATCGGTGTCTTTCAGACCATGCCGCCCGTCAATCAGGATAAAGACACAGCGTAAATTCGGCCGCCCGCGCAGATAGTTGCGTATCAAGCTGTCCCATTCATCCCGCTGTGTTTTTGAGACCTTGGCATAGCCATAACCCGGCATATCCACCAGATAAATCTGCCCGCCCAGATCAAAAAAATTAAGCTGCTGCGTACGCCCCGGTGTATTCGATGTCCGCGCCAGTGAATTACGCCCCGTCAAGGCATTGATAAGTGATGATTTGCCGACGTTAGAACGGCCGGCAAAAGCAACCTCGCTGCGATCGGCTTCAGGAAGCTGGCCTAATTCGGCGACACCCAAAACAAAATCGCATGGCCCCGAAAATAATAATCGAGCCTCTTCCAATTCCTGATCTGTGAAGTCGGAATCGCCCGTCATTATTTTTTCTTTTTCTGGGTTGGTTTCTTTTTCTTGGCTTTTGGCTTGGAAACTTCTTTTTTGGTTTTTACATCGTTCTCCGGTGTATCCTTCTGATCAATCCCCAAAGCTTCCTCGATTTCCTCTTCCACCATCGCTGCTTCGACGTGGACACCTTCAATCGGCGTAGCTTCTTTATTTTTGCCGAGGATATTACCGATCAAATCAACCTCAACCCCCATGCGGCGCATAATAATATATTGCTGAACAACGGATAGCAGGTTGTTAAACGTCCAGTAGATGACAAGACCTGCCGCAAATTGTGACAGCACGTAAGTCATCAGCCAAGGCATGGCAGCCGTGATTTGCGCCTGAAACTTATCTGTTGGCGGCGGCGATAATTTACGCTGGATAATCATAGTAATCAGCATCAGGCAGGGCCAAACACCAATCATCAAAACGCGCGGCGGGTCCCAATCAATCAGGCCGAATAAATTAAACACACTTGTCGGATCAGGTGCGGATAAATCCTGAATCCAGCCAAAGAACGGCGCATGACGCATTTCAATTGTGTTGGACAAGACTTTATACAGAGAAAAGAAAATAGGAATCTGGATGACAATCGGCAGACACCCCGCCATCGGGTTTACTTTTTCTTTTTGATAAAGCTTAACTAATTCCTGCTGTAATTTTTGTTTGTCATCACCATATTTATCGCGCAGTTCATTCATCTGCGGCCCAATCTGACGCATCTTGGCAAAAGATCTGAAAGACGTATTGGCCAGCGGGAACACACAAATACGCAGCAAGACCGTAAACATGATAATGGCCACGCCGAAGTTACCGACAAAGCCATAGAAGAAATTCAAAATCGCAAAAAACGGACGGGTCAGGAAATAATACCAGCCAAAATCAACCGCGAGCTCAAAATGCGGCACGTCCCATTCTTTTTCGTATTTTGACAACAGGCTGAGCTTCTTGGCACCCGCATAGAAATTCATTTTGTAATCAATCATACCGCCGACAGGCGCTTCATATGCAGGGCCCATAAAATCCGTCTGGTAACGGTCTTTGGCTTTTATCAGCATCGCCTTGGTATATGTCATGCGGTATTTTGTTTCCGTATTTTGTTCGGGAACCAAAACCGTATGCCAGTCTTTTGATGTCAGACCGATCCAACCTTTATCGGCAGTCTTTGTGATTGTTGGCTCTTTTTCCATTTTGCCGTAAAGCTTTTCGATAAGCTCATCTCCTGCATAGGCAATGGGTCCTTCATGTACGACCCAGCGCCCCAGAAAATCTTCGGGCACGCCACGCTGCGCGATCAAAGAATACGGATATAATTTGATAGCTGCTTTGCTGTGATTGATAACACGGTGATTAACGGTAAAACCGTAATCATCATCAACGGAAATAACCTGTTCAAAGGTCAGACCCTGTCCGTTATCCCATCTTAATGTCACCGGATTATCAGGAGAAAGAACATCCCCCGCAACTTTTTGCCAGCGGGTTTCATCATTGGGCATTTTCAAATTTTCGTCAGAAGATACCCAGCCATGTTCAATATATTTCGGATACGGTGACCCCGCAGGAGAGAGAATGGAAACATTCTCTTTATCTTCGATTGTTTTGAAATAATTACTCAGTTCCAGATCGTCTAATCTGGCACCTGTCAGATTAATCGTACCGTATAAATGATCGTTTTTAATTTGAACCCGGGATCCTTCAGCAATAATTTCCGCGCGCGGCCGTTCCTCTGTTTCGGACATACCGGATTGCTCCTGCCCCTTATACGCAATTTCTTCAGCAGCCTCTTGCGCGGCGCGGATCTTGTCCATTTTAGGTTTTAAAATAAAATGGTCATAGGAAAGCCAGAGGAAAATTGCCAGTACGGCAAATATAAAAAGATTTCGTTTGTCGTCTGGATGCATTTGATCTTTAGGCTGCATAAGGATTCCGAGCTTTCTTGAATTTATTATTTCCGGTTTTTTGAATTCCTGCGTTTATAGCCGATCACCCTGTGCCATGCAATGCTTTGCGCCCCGTTTTGCTCAGGCACGGGATCAATCATATCGCCCTTGTACCAGGGGTGGCATCTGAGAATTCTGCGAATGCCGAGAATTCCCCCTTTTATTGCGCCATGCTTTTCAATTGCCTCGCGGGTATAGGCCGAGCATGTCGGATGAAAACGGCAGTTTTGTCCCAATAAAGGCGATATAAGAAAACTGTATAAACGGATAAAGCCGATAAGGATTGCCTTAATCATCAGCTTTTATTCCCATTTTACCAAGGCACCAGCGAAGGTCATTGCGCAAGTCTTCATAGCTGCGCTCTTCAGATGCCGCTCTGCCAATCAGAACAATATCAAGATGGATACCGTTATACGCAGGCAAGACATCACAGGCAACAGCTCTAAGCCGGCGTTTAATCCTGTTTCTGGTAACGGCAAGCTTGCTGACTTTCTTGCTGACGGTCAGCCCATAGCGAAGACCCGATTGGTCATTATCCGCAATTTCAACAATAATGCCCTTGGATATCCATTTTCTGCCGCTTTTTTGCACGCACAAAAAATCAGACCGCTTTTTCAAGCGGCCTAAATTCTTTATTTCTGATTTTCCGGCAAACATGGGAACAGGCTATATCAGCCTTACCACTTGCTCAAGGCTTATGCGCTCAAACGGGCGCGGCCTTTTGCACGGCGGGCGGCGATAACGCGGCGGCCGTTTTTGGTTGCCATACGGGCACGGAAACCGTGACGACGGGCCCGAACTAGTTTACTTGGTTGAAATGTACGTTTCATAGCGCTCTCCGCTTCAAATAATCAATATTTTGGTCTAATTCTTATGAATTCTGGGGGTGTTATACAGACCAAGTTCCGCTATGTCAATTTAGTTCGTATTAATACTTGCGATTTAGGCGCAAAATGGCATTATAGGCGGATGCTGGGGTGAAAAATCAAACACTTAGGCTATAGAAGAATTTTTAAAGGGTCACAATAAATGTATATGGATAACAACTGGAATCCGGTTCAGGGCGAGGAGCTTGCTGGCTTTCTCGAGCAGATCAATCCGATTGGCGATAAATACAGCGTGAACCCGAATACAACGATGGTTGAATGGCGCCCTTTGCCTTTCTATGATCAGGTAGCCCTTATCCGTGTCAAAGACCCTGCATGGACCCCCAGAAACCTGTTTATCTACTACCTGACAGATCAAGGAAATCTGTATTGGCTGAATGGTACTTCCCCCCCGATTCATGAAGTAAATGCCAAGGCGCCGATCAAGGTTACAGACGATAACGTATTGGATTATTTACGTTTTTTCTGCTTTTTTGTCCGCGGCGAAGAAGGCCCTTTCCTGGTCGCCGAAAGCATGGAAGATACCTACGTTCCCAAAGATCTGGATGATAAAACCCGCATGGTTATCGAAGGAACCGTCCGTCCCGCTACGTTCGAGGGCAAAGACGCCAACGGCAACTGGCTATGCGAT
>DAOPJS010000054.1:0-7335 GCA_035399785.1 Alphaproteobacteria bacterium | reverse complement strand
CTTTATTCTCCATCCGGAAGGACGTACGTCAGAGGTACAGCGCCGCCAGATGACCACCATTGATGCGCCCAATGTTCACAACATTGCCTTGAAAGGCACATTTGATGATTGCCAGAATATGGTGAAGGCCATGTTCAATGACAAGAAATTCCGCTCTGACATCAATATGTCCGCGGTGAACTCGATTAACTGGGCGCGGATTATGGCGCAGATCGTGTATTACGTAACGGCCTCCCTGGCGCTGGGCGGACCGAACCGTAAAGTGTCTTTTGCTGTGCCGACAGGAAATTTCGGCAATGTCTATGCCGCTTATTGTGCCCGCAAGATGGGCTTGCCTATTAAGCGGCTGGTTATCGGTTCCAACCGCAATGATATTCTGACCCGCTTTTTTGAAACGGGAACCATGAAAACCAATTCCGTCGAGCCCAGCCTGTCCCCCAGTATGGATATCCAGATTTCCAGCAATTTTGAGCGCTATCTCTGTGATCTGGTTGACCGTGATACCAAGAGTATCGCTAAGCTAATGAACTCGTTCAAAGAAAAGGGTAGTTTTTCCATCGGCTCAGAATATATGGCCAAGGCGCGGAGCGAGTTTGACGCCCATCGTTGTAACGACCTGCAAACACAGCAAATGATGAAGGCATGTTACCAACAAACAGGTTATCTGTTGGATCCTCATACGGCGGTTGGTCTGTTTGCCGGATTGCAATTGCGTGAAGATCCGTCCATTCCGCTGGTGGCGCTGGCCTGTGCCCATCCCGCTAAATTCCCCGATGCGGTGGAAGAAGCTGTTGGATTCCGCCCTGATCTACCGCCCCATCTGGCTGATCTGTATGAGCGGAAGGAGCACGTCACCGCTTTGGATAATGATCTGTCCAAGGTACAGGATTTCATTAAAACGAATATGAGCGATAAATGACAATTCAATCTACAAAATTGGCAAAAGGCCTGCGGGTTATTACAGACACCGTCAATACAGTTGAATCGGTCGCGGTCGGTATCTGGTGTGATGTCGGCACACGGCATGAAGATATGGCCCATAACGGTGTGGCGCATATGGTTGAACATATGATGTTTAACGGTACGCCAACCCGTACGTCCAAAGATATTGTTGAACAGATCGAAAGTGTTGGCGGGCAGATGAACGCCTATACCTCACGTGAGCAAACGGCTTATTACATTCATTTATTGAAAGATGATCTGCCGTTGGCGCTGGACGTGCTCAGCGATATGATTCAGCGGCCTACCTTCCCTGATGCCGATCTGGAAAAAGAGCGCGGGGTGATTATTCAGGAAATCGGCATGACCAATGATACCCCTGATGATCTGGTTTTTGATCTGTATCAGGAAACCGCCTATCCGGGACAGGCACTGGGCGCGCCTATTTTAGGCACCAGCTCGATTATCGAGGGGATGAAAAAGGATACATTGTTTGACTATGTCCGCCGCTTTTATACCCCTAAAAATCTTGTGGTATCGGCGGCAGGCAATGTCACACACGAAGCCATGGTTGACATGGTGACAAAATATTTTTGTGATATGCCCAAGGATCAGGATGTCAGCTATAAGAAAGCCGATTATCAGGGCGGTGAAATCCGCTCAGACAAGGATTTGGAACAAAGCCATATTGTCATGGGGTTTCAGGGCATTCGTAAAGATCACCCTGATTACTATGCCGCTGTTTTAATGTCGACTGTTTTGGGCGGCGGCATGTCATCGCGTCTGTTTCAAGAGGTACGGGAAAAACACGGTTTGGTTTACTCGGTCTATTCGTCCCATACCGGCTATCATGATGACGGACAGTTTGAAATATATGCAGGGACGGGGCCGGATCAACTGCCGAAACTTATCCCGGTGATTTGTGATGAAATCCACAAAATCATGCAAAACCCTGTGACGGAGGAAGAGTTGTCCCGCGCCAAATCACAAATAAAAGCAGGTATTTTGATGGGGCGTGAATCGATGCTCTCCCGCGCCAACAGACAGGCAAAGCACCTGATCAACTTTAATGAAGAATTTGATCTGGCCGCATTATTGGAAAAAATTGATATTGTGGGGCTGAACGATATTTCAAAAATGGCACAAAAGATATTCTCAGGAAAGCCGACTTTGGCGGCGTTGGGCCCATTAAAAGAGCTGGAATCCTATGACAATATTCAAACAAGGTTGGCCGCTTAATAATACTTCCCGCAAACAGGCGGCGTTAAAACCGCGTCTGCAGGGCTTTCGTGTGCTGTTAAAAGCGCCGGAGGAAAAAGATTATCAGGAATGGGCGCTTGTCCGCGCAAAAAATCAGGAATTTTTAACACCATATGAGCCACAATGGGCTGAAGATTGCTTGACCAACGCTTATTTTAAAAGACGTTTGGCGCGTCAGGATGAAGAATACAGGGCAGGGCGGGGCTGTTATTTTTTAATTCATCATCGCCGCTCCGGCGATATTATCGGCGGGATTAATCTGAATAATATCCAAATGGGCGCCGCCTGTTTTGCCTCCTTAGGTTACTGGATAGACAGTGACTATCAGGGGCAGGGCTACATGAAGGAAGCGGCAGCCCTTGTGATTGATTACGCCTTTAACACTCTCCATCTAAAGCGCCTGAATGCAGGAAGTCTGCCTCATAATGCCCGCAGTATAGGTCTGCTGAAATCCTTGGGATTTGAGGAAGAAGGCTATGCCAAAAAATATCTTCAGATAAACGGGGCGTGGCAAGACCACGTTTTATTCGGTCTGATCCCTAAACAGGAATAGGAGCTGCTGATCTTTGATTAAGTTCAAGGACAGTATCTGCCCGAAGGATGAGAGCATCATCATGAATCATGTTCTCAGGGAATGGGACATTCGCGCAGCAATAGGCCAGCCGTGCACTCAAGGCATCTATTTTCTGCGGCATATCACCACCAGAAGCACGGGAAACGGCTTCTTGAAAAGATATGGGTTCCATTGTTTGCATGGGTATATATAAGCCCATGAATAAAATTATGTCAAAATATTTATGCGCGGCCCGTTAAGGAGGATAACTGCGCTGCATTGATCCCGAGTGTTGAAAGCCCCTGATCCCAGATATTTTCTATCTTGTTGCTGAATACCAATGACGGTGTTGCGGGCAGAGTCAGCCAGGCATTGTCGCGGACTTCCTGTTCCAACTGTCCTGCGCCCCATCCTGCATAGCCGAGGGCAAAGATCATGTTTTCCGGCGCGGCTTCTTCGCTTAAGGCCATCAGGGCATCAATGGTGCCTGTTACAAAAATATCGTCTTGTACCTTGATGCTGTCGGGCTGTTTAAAATCGCTTGAATGGATTAAAAATCCGCGCGCGGTTTCAACGGGACCGCCGCAAAGAACCGGCAAATGATGCAGCCGCGTCGGCAGAGTAATATCGGATTGTATTTCCAGATCTTTAAGGAGGCTGCCGAAATCCAATCCTTTGAACAAATGGTTGATGACGATACCCATCGCGCCTTTTTCATCATGGGCGCAGATATAAATCGCGGCTTTGTGAAAACGCGGATCACCAATTGACGGCATCGCCAGAAGTAATTGCCCGTTTAGATATGTTGTTTCGTTTTCAGACATTATCCAATCAATATCTAATATAATCCGCCTGTTCCCGTAAAATTCGGATCTGTTTTTTGAACAGGCGCGGTTCTGGGTTCTTCATAAACAGGGGATGGCTGATACGGTGTATTGGCACCGTCATTACCGTTTTGTGGCTGTTGGTTGCGTTTATTGATGAAGTACGAAAACGAATCATCGGGATTGGCTACCGGTCTGGATGGATCATATATTTCGACAGCACCGTCATTGTATACCGCTTGCGGCTGTTCATCGAAATTTTCGTACCCGAATTTGTTATAGCCGTAGGGATCTTCGCCATAAGGATCAATCATGGTATCGGCGCCGATGACATCGTTATTAGCGATATAGTTTTCGCCGTTCGGCTCCGTCCCTGCGACGAATGCTTCCCAGATAACATCGGCGTCCCCTGCCTGTGCCAACTTGCCCGTCTTAGCATTGACGCGGACATTCTTGATGCCGGGCGGCACACGGAAGGGCATAGCCGGTGTATCTTTCAGGGCTTCTTTCATAAAGTCTCCCCAGATCGGCGCGGCAACGGAGGATCCGGTTTCATGTTTACCCAGTGATTTAGGATCATCAAATCCGACAAAAACGCCCACGGCCAAATCGGGAGAAAAGCCGACAAACCATGTATCTTTTGATTCATTGGTTGTGCCTGTTTTTCCTGCCAACGGGCGTCCGATGGAGTTAAGTTTGCGGGCGGTGCCGCGCTGGATAACGCCTTCCAGAATGGAAACAATTTGATAGGCGGTTTTTTCGTCGGCAATTTGTTCGCGCGTATCGGGAATGGTCGGCGTGGGCTGTCCGTCCCAGCGGATCAGATCGCCGCAATTGGCACAAGGTCGTTGATCGTATGAGAAAATGGTCTCTCCGCGGCGGTTTTGAATACGGTCAATGAAAGTCGGCTGGATCTTTTTACCGCCATTGACCAACATGCCATAGGCCGCGGTCAAACGAAGTAACGTTGTCTCCCCTGCGCCCAAGGCATAAGACAGATAGGTTTTCATCTGATCGGCAATGCCAAAGCGTGTGGCGTAATCGACAACTTTTTCCATGCCGATTTTATCGGCTAATCTGACAGTCATCAGGTTACGGGATTTTTCGACGCCCATCCGAATGGTCGACGGGCCGTAATATTTGTTTGAATAATTTGTCGGCCGCCAGAAATCACCTGGTGCTTGCTCGATGACAAAGGGCGCATCCAGAACAAGGGTTGAAGGGGTAAAGCCGCTATCCAAAGCCGCCAAATAAACAAAGGGTTTAAAGGCGGAGCCGGGTTGGCGCTGTGCCTGTGTTGCGCGGTTAAAGCTGGAGGCACTTTGCGTCCATCCGCCCTGCATCGCCAAAACACGGCCTGTATGTGGGTCTAAGGCGATCAGCGCGCCTTGAACTTTGGGCACCTGACGCAGTATCCATGATTTCTTTTCTTTTTCGACCATGATGACATCGCCGACTTCCACCACTTGGCTTAACTTTATAATTTCAGGACCAAGAGCATAACAATCCTGCAGGCATTTTCTGGCCCAGCGGACACCGTCAAGTTTAAGCAGCGCTTTTTCCTTATCGCCGAAACCGATACTGGCCTGCGCATTTTCAACTTTTAAAACGACGGCAAGTTTCCAGTCATTGAGCATTCCTTCAGGAATAGCGATTTTGTTCAAATCCTCGGCCCAGTTATCCATGGACTTCAAATTGGCAACAGGGCCGCGCCATCCATGGCGTTCGTCATAGGCACGCAGACCATCACGCAATGCTTTAACAGCAATATTTTGCAGATGCGGATCAACGCTGGAGCGCACAGAAAGACCTTCTTTATACAGGCTTTCCTGACCGTATTTTTCTTTCAATTCACGGCGCACTTCTTCGGCAAAGAAATCGGCTTCAACACCTTTTGTGATTTCACGTCTTTTCATTTCCAGCGGTTTGGCTTTGGCAATTTCTGCTTCGCCGGCGGTGATATAACCGTCTTCGGCCATGCGGTCGATGACCCAGTTACGGCGCGCAAGGGCGGCTTCATGATGACGTACGGGGTTATAGTTATTCGGTGCTTTCGGCAGCGCGCCTAAAAATGCGGCTTCTTCGATTGTCAGTTCGTCCAATGATTTGTTGAAATAGGTCAGCGCCGCCGCTGCTACGCCATAGGCACGCTGTCCCAGAAAAATTTCGTTCAAGTATAATTCCAGCAACTGGTCTTTGCTGAGCGCCTTTTCCATTCTCAGCGCCAGAATTGCTTCCTTAATTTTACGCTCATAGGAAACTTCATTGGTCAGGAGGAAGTTTTTGGCGACCTGTTGTGTAATGGTGGAGGCGCCGACCAATCGACGCCCTGATCCCGAATTGCGTAAATTGGTGATGACGGCGCGGATGATCGCGTATGTATCAACGCCGTTATGTTCATAGAAGTTTTTATCTTCCGCGGCAAGAAAGGCTTCCT
Organism: Alphaproteobacteria bacterium; assembly: GCA_035399785.1. Classification (GTDB taxonomy): domain Bacteria; phylum Pseudomonadota; class Alphaproteobacteria; order Micavibrionales; family Micavibrionaceae. The sequence goes on along the minus strand of DAOPJS010000054.1, from coordinate 1,322 downwards.
TAACAATGTCGGGTATTTTCTGGATGGGCACGAAGACACGTTTTTCCTGCGCATATTCTGCCAATAACCCGCCGTCTCCCGCATAAATGCGGGTAATAATCGGCGGTTCATATTTCTTCAGCTGGCTATAATCGGGAAGATCGCGGCTGTAATAATTTATGACAAAAGCAAACACGGCTATTCCGGCGATCAAGCCCAAAAACCCGAGAGAGAAAACTGCCAATAAGCTATTATAAAACCACTTCATGAAGGGCTATTTATGACACAGGAATCAGGCAGAAAAAAGGAATAGTTTAGGCCTTGAATCCTGCGTGTTTGGTGATGGGACCTTCGGCGCGTCCATGGATGAACTGTTCCACATAGGAATTACCGGAATCATAAAGCCTGCCGACTTCGCCTGTCCAAATGATTTTGCCTTCATAAATCATCGAAACATGGTCGGCGATGATGCGGGCGCTGGACATATCATGGGTAATGGTCAAGGCAGTGGCGCCCAGATCCTTTACACAATCAACAATCAGATTATTGATAACGTCTGCCATAATCGGGTCTAACCCTGTGGTTGGCTCGTCAAAGAAAATAATATCGGGGTTGGTGGCTATTGCGCGTGCCAGTGATACACGTTTTTGCATACCGCCTGATAATTCTGCGGGGTATAGATTACCTGTCTGTGGTGCCAATCCAACCTGCTTCAATTTTTCAATCGCAATGTCGTGGGCGCTGCCGCGATCCATCTTTTTTCCCTGTATCAGACCGAAGGCAACGTTTTCCCAAACCTTCATGGAATCAAACAACGCGCCACCCTGAAATAACATGCCGAAATTGGCCATGAATTCATCGCGTGCCTTGGCCTCCAGATCGGTGCTCTCGATACCATCAATTTTAATTGATCCTGAATCAGGGTGAATAAGGCCGAGAATACATTTCAGCATGACAGACTTACCGGAGCCGGAACCGCCGATAATGACCATGGATTCCCCTTTATTGACGCTCAGATTGATGCCGTCCAGAACAACCTTGTTTCCGAAGGCCTTCTTGACGTTCGTCAGTTCGATTTTAGGGACGGCGGCCTTACTCATGAGAAAAAGACCTGCGTCAGAATATAGTTAAAGATCAGGATCAGGATAGAGGCCGATACAACGGCATATGTTGTTGCCGTACCCACGCCCTGCGCACCGCGTCCTGAATGAAAGCCGTGATAACATCCCATGGTTGTTACCAGAAAGCCGAAGACGGCCGCTTTGATTAATCCTGAAATTACATCCATATTTTCCAATATGTCCCATGTCTGGGTAATGTAATTTCCTGATGAAAAACCAAGG
>DAOPJS010000053.1:0-7379 GCA_035399785.1 Alphaproteobacteria bacterium | reverse complement strand
GGATCAATATAAAAACCGATATTGCCAAAATGGCACGAAAATTGGCCAAAGACGGCAATGTGACCTGTATTGTTACCATGGGGCCCGACGGTGTCATTGCTGCGAAACCCGATGGCAGCGGGTGGAAATTACCGTCAATGCAACTGGGTGACAGCGTGGTTGATACGACAGGGGCGGGTGATTGCTTCTGCGGAACCTTTGCGGCTTGCCTGCATGAAAACAAACCGCTGGAAGCAGCCCTCAGAATGGCGACAGTTGCCTCAGGTTTGTCCTGCTTGAAAGAGGGAACGATAGAATCCTATCCGTATTTATCGGATGTTGAAGACGCGCTGAAGGGGTTTGCTCAGGTCGAACCGCTGGATTAATCAGTATTTAAGCTTTTACATTCACATTTGTGCCGCGGATAGGTGATCCGGGCACGCTGGATATCGCCGATTGCAAAATATTGGCAATATTCTTCTCCGCTTCTGCATTCTGCTTAATGGCAGAATAGCTGAATTCCGCGCGTGATTGTGCAATTTGTGCCGAAATGCCTGAAGTAGCGTCCATGTTTCCCCATAGTTTTTAAGCGTTAGCCTGAGAACCATTCTAACATGAAAAATATTAATCTTTTATAAATAGTTTGGCCAAATACGGCTGTATTTTTAAGAAGCATTGGCAAAAGCGGGATTTCGTCGTAAATTTATATTACAGAATCAAAATAAGAATAAAGCAGGGGAGTTGGGATGAACCAGCAGATCATTATGAACTTTTCTGTTCCGCCTAGCGCTGACGACTTAACGGTTATGGCGAACGAGCAGTTAGAAAACCTTCCGGATGAACTTCTGGAGTTTTTCGACGAATTGGTAATTCAGATTGAAGAAATACCCGATGAGGCGACAGAGGCGGATTTGGATTTGGAAGATCCTTACGAACTTCTGGCTTTGTATAAAGCAGGAAAAGAACTTGCGCCGGGGGTGGAAAAGAAAGTTGCCAATGATGATGACGTACTGATCCTTTATCGCCGCTCTATTTTGGATTACTGGTGCGAAACAGGGGAAGACTTAAATCAGATTGTCCGTGAAGCGATGATCGAAGAGATCGGCAACCATTTCGATTTTTCCGATGAGGAAATCGAAGAGATGTCACAGCGCCACTATCAAGGGATGCTTTAAAGTAATCCTTTTTCCATGAATTTTGCCATGCGTTTGGCAAAGGCCGCAGGGTCGGGAACGCTTTCTCCCTGAATGATCAGGGCTTGATCCATTAACATCTTGGCAGAATCTTTCAGCAGGTCGCTTTCCAGATTTTCTCCGGCCATTTCCGCCAGCTTGATAATTAACGGGTGCTTCGGATTAATCTCTAAAATCGGTTTTGTTGTCGGCTCATATTTTTGCTGAATTTTCAAAACCCGCTCCATGTTCATATCAACGCCGCTTTCATGGGCGACAAGACAAACAGGAGATTCAGTTAAGCGCCGCGACGCACGGGCAACCGAGATTTGTCCTTCCAATTGAGATTGCAGGAAAGAGATCAATAAGGACAGATCGGTCTTTTCTTTTTTCTCTTCCGTTTCTTCTTTTTGATCACTTTCTTCGTTATCAAACTTTGATAAGTCGACGGAACCTTTTGTCACCGACTGGAATTTCTTGCCCTCAAAATCTCGGATTTGCTGAAGCCAGAAATCATCAACGGTATCGGTCATCAACAAGACTTCAATCCCGCGGGAAATAAAGCCTTCCAGTTGGGGGGAGTGGCGCAGGGACGCGGCATTTTCACCGGACATATAATAAATTTTATCTTGTCCGTCTTTCATGCGCGATACGTAATTCGCCAGCGATGTCGGCACAGTGTCATCATGCGTCGTGGCAAAGCGGCAAATTTTAAACAGGTCGTCACGATGTTCAAACGCATCATAAAGCCCTTCTTTGATGACCATGCCGAATTGCTGCCATAGCGATGCAAAAGCCGGCTCATCTTCACGCGATAGTTTATCAATCTCGCTGAGGATTTTTTTGGTTAAACCGCTGCGGATTTTCTGTACCACGGGATTGGTTTGCAGCATTTCGCGGCTGATGTTCAGTGGTAAATCCTGCGTATCGACAATCCCGCGCACAAAGCGCAGCCATGGATATAAAAGATTTTCCAACTGGTCTGAAATAAAGACGCGTTTGACGTAGAGACGGAGGGAGGATTTACGCTGCGGATCATATAAATCCCATGGGCGGAAGGTCGGTATGAATAATAACGCCGTATATTCAATCTTGCCTTCGGCTGTCCAGTGGCAGGTCATGATAGGATCATCAAACACATGACCGATATGATGATAAAATTCTTTATATTGTTCGGGAGTGATTTCATTTTTAGGACGCGTCCATAAGGCAGAGGCCGCATTCACAGGATCTTTCGCGCCGTCTTTTTTATTTTCGTCTTCAAATTTACTCTCCAGATAAATAGGAATTTCAATGTGATCGGAATAAGACAAAATGATCTGCTTGATTTTATCTTCCAGCAGGTAATCAAGGGCATTGTCTTTCATAAATAATTTAATCGACGTGCCGTGCCCGTCAGGCAGGTGGGCCTTTTCTTCTTTTGTGGCTTCGCGCACATTAAAGCCTGTTTGGCCATCTGATTCCCAATGCCATACGGTCTCATCACCTGCTTTGGCGCTGATAACTTCAACTTTCTTTGCCACCATAAAGCTGGCATAAAAGCCGACCCCGAATTGGCCGATCAGGGTCATGTCTTTTTCCTGCCCCTGATTTTTAAGATTTTCCAAAATTGCCGCCGTTCCTGAACGGGCGATAGTACCCAAATTTTCAATCAGGTCTTCGCGGTTCATGCCGATCCCGTTATCGGTCAGTGTTAAGGACGTGTCTTTATTGTCGGCTTTGATGTGAATGTTGAACGGCTGACTGTTCTTTGTCAGGGATGGATTTTGAAGCGCTTCATATCGCAGGCGGTCACAGGCATCGGCGGAATTGGAAATCAGCTCTCGCAAAAAAACGTCACGGTTTGAATACAGTGCGTTGGCCACAATATCAAGCAGCCGCGAAACATCCGTTTCAAACGGCATCATGTTTTCATCATTGTTTTTTTTCTGTGCGTTGGTCATTTTTCTTTCTTACGGATATAACATGGTTGTTGTCCAGCCACCTTTACCATCGGGGGTATAAAGATGGCGTTGATGTAATCTGTATTCGCCGTCAATCCAGAATTCAAAATAATCCGGCTTGATGCGATACCCTGTCCAATAAGGTGGACGCGGGATATTCGTTTGGCCTTCGAATTTGGTTTCATATTCTTCAACGAATTTTTTTAATTCGTTATAGCTGCCCAATGGCTGGGATTGTTTTGATGCCCAGGCACCGACGCGCGACCCTCTATGGCGACTGCTGTAATACGCATCGGCTTCTTCATCGCTGACTTCTTCCACAGTTCCCTCAACGCGCACCTGTTTCAAAAGGGATTTCCAGTGAAAGCAAACAGCAACCTGCGCGTTATGGCCTATCTGGCTGCCTTTACGGCTGTTACCGTTCGTGTAAAAAACAAGGCCGTCATCATCCAACCCTTTTAAAAGGACAATTCTGACACTGGGCTTCCCATCAGGCGTACTGGTTGCCAGCGACATGGCATTGGGATCGTTAATTTCTTTACTTTCTGCCAAAGCCAGCCATTCCCTGAATAAATCATAGGGATTGGCGGGCGGGGTAAAATCTTCCGGTTTTTCTACAGTGCTCATTTTGTCAACAATATGCCTTCTGACCCTTAATTGGCCTTTATTTTGTCTTAGTTCGGCATTAGATTAGCGCTTAATATCAGAATCGCAACAGTTGAAAGGCGGAAATGAGATGAAAAAACTAATTCTATTAACGGCGATGATTGCTTCAGTCGGTCTGGCAGGATGTGAATCCATGCAAGGGGCAGGAACAAAGCAAACAGTCGGCAGTGTCGGCGGTGCCGTCATCGGGGGCGTTTTGGGCTCACAAGTCGGTAAAGGCGATGGCCGTCTTTGGACAACAGGTATCGGTACTCTATTAGGTGCTTTGGTCGGAAGTGAGGTCGGACGTTCTTTAGATAAAGCCGATATTGCATATGCACAGCGTGCGAATGAGCAGGCACATAGCGCTCCGATCGGTGAAACCATTACATGGAATAACCCTGAAAGCGGTAACTCCGGTTCTGTGGTGACAACACGTGACGGTACAAACCAGCAAGGTCGTTACTGCCGTGAATACCAACAGACAATTTACGTTGGTGGGCAGCAAGAAACCGGTTACGGCATTGCCTGTCAGCAACCTGACGGTACATGGGAAATCGCCAGCTAAGAATTTTTAGCTGTATAAATAAAATTAAAGCCGCTTCATAAAGCGGCTTTTTTATTGTTGGTTTTTGTCTCCCGTGCCCTGTTCTTCTTTTTGTTTTTGGGCCGCCAGTTGACGTTGGCGAAGCAGTTGCGCGGCGCGGTTGTTTCCGCCTAATGACGGGCCTGATGGGGCAGGCATAATCGGCGCGGCGGTAAGTTCCGGTGCTTTCGGTGCGGGGCCTTTTGGTCCCGGCGCGGTTGGGGCAGGGCCTCTTGGCGCAGGCGCGGCAGGTTTCATGGCCAAGTCGTTTGCCGCTTGCAGTTTCTGAATATAGGATGGATCGCTCATTGTGATTTTTAAAGAATCCAAAACGGGAGCAAAGGCGGGATGGTTGTGACAAATTTCCGCAACATGTCCCATGGTAACAGCGATTCCTTGACGGCGTTGATCGACAATATTTTTACCGAGTTCTTTTAACGTATCCCAACTGGCGGTGTCTGCCTTGTTACCTTCGAAGTGCATACGCGCGGCCTGATCAGGATTTGATCCGTTAAGCAGGGCGCGTTCAAATGCGCGGGCGGCATCTTGCAAGGCGTTGGCACACCAACCAAGGATGCGTCCTTCGGTTAAATCTTCATTTTGTTTGTTGGCTGCGTTTAAGAGGGCGCGGCTGCTTGATTCATCAAGGCCTTGGGACACGGCTTCCTCAAAGATGGTATCAACCATCTCACGGTGCAGTTTCATAATCTTGTCAGGATCAACAAAGGCATTATAACTATGCTCCAGTGACGCGGCACTGACAGGTTCTATATTTGTGACTTCCTGAATAAGATAACCGATGGAGCGCACGAACGGATTATCACTTGTGTTCACCGCTGCGCCGAGGATTTCTTCTTTTTTAAATCCGCGCCAGGCCATGTCCTGTGCAGGAATGGAAAAATCCCACCATTGCTGAATATTATGCTCATCAAACGCGTGACCGACATCAAGGGATATTTGCCGCGCTGTTTTTAAATGCATTTCTCTTGGCGGCGGTGATTCCATTAATTCCTTAATCACAAACTGACAGGATTCAACGGCAATCACGGAAGGAAAATCTTCCGCCTTGTAATCATTAATAGCTTTCAGCGCCATGACGCCGCGCTTTTGTGAAATTACTTTGACCAGACCGTCATCTTTATTTCTGTCATTGTTTTTCAAGACAGACAGAACGCCGGCAAAAACATCGGCTTGCAGATGTGCTTTGCTAAGATTTAAAGCAGAGCGTTTAGGTACCATCGGTCCTGATCTGAATTTGCGTTTATAGGCTGGGTCTTGACGAATTTCATAAAGGTCGATGGCATGCCAGACCATGTGATAAATCTGGCCGCGGGCTTCTACCTCGTTGTTAAAGTGATCTCTGTTGATGGTGAACAGGCCAAGCAAATGATCAACTTGCTTTAATCCTAAAAATTTTGATTCATTGGCAATGGCAATTCCCAAAAAGGCAGAGCGTTCGCTTCTGGTGTGCTTGCGCATAATTGCGCGTGCGGCATTGGCGGCAGGATGGGAGACAATTTCATGCTCGGCCAGTGAAATGGCTTCACGCATTTTCCCCTGTGAATGGATGACAAAGAAAAGCGACAGACCTTTATAGACCTGCTCGACTTCCCGTGTGATCGCGTCACAAATGGATTGTATGCTCTCGACTGAAACAGTCATGAAATAAGTCGCCCTTCGGTTTTGTGCCCATAAGTACTGATGAGGCCGTTTTACAGACCTCTGGTTTCTCCCCCTGATTATAAGGTTGAATAGTTAACGAAACGTCAAAAAATGGCAGAAATCCGCTTGATATACTTAAGAAAGGGTCTGGACGCGCCAAAGAATATGTGTAGGATATGATCATTATTCTCATCTCCTTTGTATATGGAAAATAAAATATGACGCAAACGACAATTAACTGGCTGGAGGGGAAGCGCGGCCTTGTAATGGGGGTCGCCAATGACCGCTCTATCGCCTGGGGCATCTTCAAAGCTGCTCATGAAGCTGGGGCGGAGCTGGCCTTTACTTATCAGGGCGAAGCGCTGGAAAAGCGGGTAAAGCCACTGGCCGAAAGCGTCGGATCCGATATTTTGTTGCCCTGTGATGTCACGAATGAGGGCAGTATCGATCAAGCCTTTGATACGATTGAGAAAAAATGGGGTAAAATTGACTTTGTTGTCCATGCTATCGCTTTTTCTGACAAGAACGAACTGGACGGCATGTATGTCGACACCACACGCGATAACTTCCTGAAAACAATGGATATTTCCGTCTTTTCTTTCACTGCCGTGGCCAAACGCGCCGCGAAACTGATGCAAGACGGCGGCTCTCTGGTCACGCTGACTTATTACGGGGCGGAGCAGGTGATGCCGCATTACAACGTCATGGGCGTTGCCAAGGCTGCTTTGGAAGCATCCGTTAAATATCTGGCCAATGATTTGGGACCGCAAAATATTCGTGTAAACGCTATTTCCGCAGGACCGATCAAAACGCTGGCCGCCAGTGGTATTGGTGATTTTCGGGCGATCTTGAAATGGAACGAGCTGAATTCACCGCTTCGCCGTAATGTGACGATCGAAGATGTCGGCCGCTCCGGTCTGTTCCTTCTGTCTGATCTGGGGAGTGGTGTCACTGGTGAATGTCTGCATGTTGATAGCGGGTATCACACTGTCGGTATGTGCGCCGTGGACAGCGCCGCCGAAACAGCCGAACTGCTTAACTCTTTCGCACCGAAGAAAGACAAAAGCGAGGCCGCCTAAGGCATGAGCGGTAATCGTTTCGGAACACTCTTTCAATATCAAAGCTTTGGAGAAAGCCACGGGGTTGCCATCGGCTGTGTGGTTGATGGAGTGCCACCGCTTATCGATTTATCCGAAGCAGATATCCAGCAATATCTTGATCGTCGTAAACCGGGACAGAGCAAATTCACGACCCAGCGTCAGGAACCTGATGCCGTAAAAATTCTTTCCGGTGTTTTTGAAGGACAAACAACAGGAACGCCGATTGGTTTATTGATCGAAAATGTCGATCAAAAATCAAAAGACTATGGTGATATCAAAGATAAATTTCGCC
>DAOPJS010000052.1:0-7414 GCA_035399785.1 Alphaproteobacteria bacterium | reverse complement strand
ACAACAGGATATGGAATCAAACGGCAAAACGGTTAATTCAGACGGTGAGTTTATCAGCGATTATCAAACAGGTCCTGTTATCTTTGGCGAAGCAGGTACCAACGGACAACATAGTTTTTATCAGTTTTTACATCAGGGAAGCGATATCGTTGCCTGTGATTTTATCGGCATCATCCAGCCGGATCACACAGAACAGGAACATCATAACATATTGCTTAGCAATATGTTGGCACAAGGCCAAGCGTTGATGGAAGGAAGACAAGATAAAGAAGATACAAATAAATACTTCTCCGGAAGCAAGCCGTGTTCTACCCTGCTGCTTGAAAAACTTGATGCTTTTCACCTCGGCATGCTCATTGCCTTATATGAACACAGGGTTTTTGTTCAAGGGGTGATTTGGAATATCAACAGTTTCGATCAATTCGGCGTGGAGCTTGGGAAAGAATTATCAGGTAAAATTGAGAATAATGATCTCCAATCTGCCGATAGTTCGACCAAAGGGTTGTTTTCTCTTATTCACAAAGTAAAAAAATAACGTTAGTGTAATTTTATGAATAAAGCACCTTCTTCCGGTAACCTAAAGCGCATCAGCCAACAAGATCTGAACCTTGTGATCGAAAAGCATAAACGTTTTTCAATAGGACAAAAAAACGGTGCCCGTGCTTTATTAAAGTTTATGGATTTGTCAGGTCTTTCTTTTGCAGGCGTCGATTTATCACAGGCAGATTTTACGGGATCCGACTTATCCGATGCCAATATGTCCGGCGGAACATTTATGGCGTGCTGTTTTTTTGCCTGTAACTTAAAAAACGCCAATCTTGAAAACGCCAATTTCAGACGAGCTGATTTCCGCGGGGCTTATGTAGCCGGCGCCAATCTTTCCGGGGCAGATTTGGATTCTGCCGACCTGCGTGAAGGCAAGATTATGGAGCGCAATGATGAAGGAAGCCTGAATAACAGAACACGCGGCCTGGAATTACCCGAAGAAAGAAGCTGGAGCGCTATTTTCACCGGCGCGCAGTTAACCGAAACCAACCTGTCAGGCGTCAAAGCCATTTCAGCGGATTTTTCTGATGCGGACATGACAGGCGTCACATTGAATGAAGCCAATTTGGTCGGTGTTAGTTTCGAAGGCGCAAATCTGACCAATGCCGACCTGACAGGCTCAGACCTATCCAATGCAAATCTGCAGGATACGGTTATGAGCGGCACTATTTTGAAATCTGTCGAAATGCAGGGTGCCAAAATTGACGGCATGCTCAGTGGCAGACATATGGGAGAAAAACTGGAAGAACGCGGTGAAAACCTCGAAGATCTTCTTAATAATCATAAACAATGGGTCAGCAGCGCCGGTAAAAAAGGTAAGCAGATGAACCTAAGTGGTGTGGACCTGCGCGAAATCAATAATCTGAATGCCTATCCGCTGACGGCCATCAAAGCCGTCGGCGCCAATTTTATGGGACAGAATCTCCAAAAAATCAGCCTTCAGAGTGCGACCCTTGATGAATCTTCGTTCCGTGATTGCCAAATGAATGAAGCGGATTTAAGGGGATCATCGATTCAAAATGCCATCTTCAACCGCGCAAGGCTGACGGGTGCTAAATTATGCGGGCTTAAATTTGATAGTCCTGATGGTAAAGGCGTTAAAATTCAAAGAACAAACCTAAGCGGAACAAAATTCCGTTATGCCGATATGAGCGAATGCGACCTCAGAGATGCCATTCTGATGGGATGTGACTTTACGGGTGCCAAATTCGACGGTTGTGACCTTCGAAAAGCCGATTTAACGGGAGCCATTCTGGATCAGACGGATTTATCCTCCGCCCGCGTGGAAGGGGCAATAATCGACTGATATCGATTGATTTCAAACCGTTTCTGCGGCTATGCTCAACATTATGCGAATCCGTCATTTACCCGATTATCTGGTAAACCAGATTGCCGCCGGCGAGGTCATTGAGAGGCCTGCCGCCGCCGTCAAGGAACTGGTTGAAAATGCCATTGATGCGGGATCAACACAAATTGACATCGATATCCGTAACGGCGGCAAAAGCCTTATCCAGATCCGCGATAACGGCTATGGCATGAGCGCCGAAGAGCTCGACGCCGCGACAGAGCGGCATGCCACCTCAAAACTACCTGATGATGATCTGGTTCATATTAATTTTCTTGGGTTTCGTGGGGAAGCTTTGCCCTCCATCGGCTCTGTCAGTCGCCTGACGATCAAATCCAAAACAAAAGAAAACGAAAGCGCCTGGGAAATTTCCATGGCAGGAGGAGAAAAATCCAAACCTGTCCCGACGGCCCATTCAAATGGTACAACGATAGAGGTCCGCGATCTTTTTTACGCAACTCCTGCACGATTGAAATTTTTAAAAACAGATCGTGCAGAATATGGCGCGGTAAAAGATACAATTATGCGTATTGCCATGGCATTTCCTGCAATTGGTTTTAAACTCAGCCATGATGGCGATGTAAAACTCAACCTGCCTCCGGAACAGGGAAATTTGCTTGATCAGCGGCGTGAACGCCTTTCCGCAATCCTTGGAAATGATTTTGGAGAAAATTCTGTCCCTGTTGAAGCAGACAGAGATACTATTAAAGTATCGGGTTATACCAGCCTACCGACACTCAACCGTGCAACAAACCAATATCAATATCTTTTTATCAACGGGCGTCCTGTCAAAGACCGTATGTTATTGGGATGTGTCCGCGCTGCTTATATGGATGTTTTACATCACGGTCGTCACCCGTTGGTCGTTTTATTTTTAGAACTACCCCCAGATATGGTTGACGTTAATGTTCACCCTGCCAAGGCAGAGGTACGTTTTCGTGACGCCGGACATGTGCGCGGGTTGATTATCAGCGCCCTTAAACACGCCTTGTTGCGGGGTGGGCAGGTAACATCATCGACACTTTCACAGCAAACGCTTGAGCGGCTGCAACCGCAGGGGAATTATAACCCGCTTCCTTTATCCCGTGGCAATTCTCCGTCTGTTCCGCGGTATTATGCCTACGGGCAATTAGCGGAAAAAGTTCAGGAATCTTATGCTCCTCTACAAGACAACCTAACCTCTTTCACCCCTGCCGCCAGAACGGAAGAGGATTATACCCTGCAAGAACAACAGGATGATTATCCGCTGGGCGCAGCGCGCGCGCAGATTCACCAAAACTATATTATCGCCCAAAGCGGTGAGGGAATGGTTATTATCGACCAACATGCCGCGCATGAAAGATTGGTCTACGAAAAGCTGAAAACGCAAATGGAGACAGGCAAAATTGACTCCCAAGGGTTGCTGGTGCCCGAGATTATTGATCTGGATGATACGGCAATCAATGCCTTAACAGATCATTTGGAAACCTTAAGACAATTCGGACTGGAAATCGAAGCCTTCGGAGCCAATTCCGTTGCTGTACAGGCCTTACCGGCAATCATGGGCAATAAAGTCGATATCAAAAAAATGATTTACGATATTGTCGACGAAATCACCGAACATGACACAGCCGAAAGGCTTAAAAAATCAATATACGAGATATTATCTACGGCCGCTTGTCATGGCTCTGTCCGCTCTGGACGTCGTTTAAATACAGAGGAAATGAACGCCTTGCTTCGCCAAATGGAAGAAACAGAAAATTCGGGTCATTGCAATCATGGCCGCCCCACCTATATTAAGCTTAGCCTGAAAGACATAGAAAAGCTGTTTGGCCGCAGATAGGAGAAAAAGATGAATAAAGAACAGAGCAACATTGTACAGATATACATAGCCTTCATTGTCGCCATCATTATGAATTTCGTTCCGTCAACAGCCGTTCAGGCTTTGGGCGGCATCCTTTTGCTTCTGATTGTGATCGCAACTTATATTTACCGTGCCCGCGCAGATAAAAAAAGTCTTACCTTCGGTCATATGGCCTATCTTATCCAAAGTTTCTGGATATCTTCGCTTCTCTTGCTGATCGGTATTTTCGCTGCGTATTTATTAGGTGATCACACCATCATTAATAATACTGTCGACAGAGTAATGGGCGGCATGATGATGACGGAAGAGCAACTGGATGCAATTATGATGAATTATTTAAGAACCAACTTTATGGTTTTTTCACTAACGATCAGTCCCAGTCTGATTTATCTTACCTATCGGGTTGTGAAAGGGCTTCTTCTGGCCAAAGATGGAAAAAATATCAACAAACCTAAAAGCTGGTTATAAGGACAGACCATGAATATTGCCTTTCTTGCCTCTTACAACGGATCCTCGGCGCAGGCCATTACAGATGCCTGCCTGAGCGGTGATCTGATTGCCGCGCCAAGTCTGTTGATCACCAATAATGCTCATGCAAAAGCATTGGAATGGGCAGAAAATAAAGGGTTAAAAACTGCCTGTCTGAACAGTACAACGCACCCAGATCCAAGTGATCTTGACCAAGCGATTGCCCAAAAATTGCGTGATCATAAAATCGGTATGGTTGTTTTGTCAGGTTATATGAAATTAATAGGTCCCCGTACAATGGATGCCGTAGACGGAAAGATACTGAATATTCATCCTGCCCTACTACCCAAATATGGCGGCAAAGGCATGTACGGCCATCATGTCCATCAGGCCGTGAAAGATAACGGCGATAGTGAAACCGGTGCCACCATTCATTTAGTCAGCGAAGAATATGATGAAGGCAAAATTATTGCGCAAAAAAAGGTAAAAGTTTTACCTGATGACAGCGTCGACATGATAGAGGAAAAAGTCAAAGCCATAGAACCGGAATTTTATATTGATACGATCCGTAAAATTCTAAAGGGGGATATATCCTTTAGTTGATATTTTTTTACTTTTTTTGCCGTGATTTCATCAACTCGTAAATAAGTTTCTGATCTTGTTCGGGCATCGCAAAAAAACTATCCAAAACATCGGATGATTTTTCACCAAAACCGTTTTTATTTTTAGAATGATCAATTTTAATTGATTCTTGTTCTTCTCCGAAGATTAACCAATCAACAGGAATATCAAGAACCTGCGACAATTTATGCAGATAACGCGGCTGACGCGCTTTGCCTTTTTCTGCTTGCTGAATTGCCTGCTGTGTTGTGCCCGCTTTTTCTGCTAGCTCCGCCTGAGTCAAATTATACTTTTTCCGTATATATATGAGACGTTCTGAAAGTTTAGGCATTTTTTTAAAAGTCATGGAGGAAAGTTACACAGAAAAACTTGTATTTTCATGACAATTTTACTTGTAATAAATTATATAACTTGTATTATCTTGTTATGAAAGAATATCCCGTCATTCCCAACATAAAGATTTCAAAGCGTTTAGAGGCTGTTTTGGGGCAATTGGAAACCCTGACAATTTTTGACAAGAATTATGAAAGAGAAATACCTTCGAAACCCGTGAAAAGCGATCTCCGATAATAAAACGCCGCCTATCGTTTAAAAGCTGACCGTCTTTTTTCTGTCAGGTCACGGCAACAACACCCCTCTATGTGGTCATTCACCATGCCCATTGATTGCATGAAAGCATAGCAAGTCGTCGGCCCCACAAAAGACCAGCCACGTTTTTTTAAATCTTTCGACATTGCAATTGATTCCGGTGTTTTGCCCAAATTGGATAATGTTTTATAGTCGCATTTTTTGGGACGCGCTTTATCTGCCGGCTCAAATTGCCAGAAATAAGATTTTAATGTGCCGAATTCTTTAATCAATTCTATCGCGCGCGATGCATTATTAATTGTTGATGTGATTTTACCGCGATGACGGATGATACCCGCATTCTTAACCAGCCTCTCAATATCCTTTTCGGTATACTTGGCTATTTTTTTGAAATCAAAACCATGAAAGGCGCGGCGAAAATTCTCCCGCTTACGCAATATCGTTAACCAGCTTAAACCCGACTGAAATCCTTCCAGACATATTTTTTCAAATAAATCGGCATCATCAGAAAGAGGCTTTCCCCATTCTTCATCATGATATCTTATATATTCAGGATCATTGCCATGCCACCAACAGCGTGGTTTACCGTCATCACCGACAATTAATCCGTTGGCAAGCTTCGGGCTCATTCGTAATCATTAGCCAGTTCAAGAAATTCCCTGGCCGCATTCATATCACGCTTAAAGGCTTCACGCTCTGCCTCTTCATTCGGGGCGGCGCCGTGGACATCCTCATTATAGATTTCCCCGCGATATAATTCCTCCAAATAGCTGGCTTCAAAGATCTGTTCGGTCGTAATTTCCCCTTCGGAAAAGGCCAGCGCCAAAACCAGTGAACCGCTTAAAGACGTGACAATATGAAGCACGGTAAAGTAATAATCATCCAGTGTTTCTATATAATTCCAGACGCGCTTATGTGCTTCCTCGTCTTGCTTGATTGCATCGATTTTTGTGGTTGTGTCCAGAGGCACTTCAAAATGTTCATCAAACCATTTAACCCACTGCCCCCAAATTTCCTTCTGACGTTTTGCCAGCGCTTCGGGTTCTTTCGTCCAATAACAGACCAAGTCCGTGTCCAGATAACGCATTAATGATTCCGTGATGGCTTCGCGGTCACGAATTTTATCAATCGCCGTTGTCAGAATTTGAGTTAGCGGCATGGTATCCGGCTTTACTTTTTCTTCCTGCGCCGACCATTCCTGTACAATAGCATCTGCCAGTGATTTCGTCGGCGCGGCCATATCCTGACCGGAAGGTGTTTTAACAGGCTTACCATCCAGCTGGATCGCATAACCTTCGTCTGTTTTCTTCGACGACACCATAGTGTAAAAACGTTTCATCATTGCGCTTCAGAGCCTTTCCCGTCCAGATAAATATCACATTCCTTTGCATCGCCGTTATAGAATAAGCAGCTGAGCGGATTGCTTTTATTATATTCGCCAGATTTTACCAAGATATAATCTTCAGCGGGGGATTGCCTGCCGTTTTTGCTAAAGACAGCGGATTTCATCGTCAGCATTGAAAACCCCTTCAGGAAGGAAGCATTTAAAGCTGATTGCCCCAATTGAATCGAAAAAGGAACCTCTTTAGGAATTTTGTAGCCGCTGTTTATTTTTTCAAGCTCGGCTTCGATATAAAGTTTTTTACCGCCATACTCACCCGACATAATCAGGAAAGACCCGTATTGCTCCGGCCCTTGTTTATCTTCAATCTTCACTGAATCTAATGTAATCGCCAGCGGCGTGATTTGCTCCTCTACTGCCTTTAATTGATTGATAGATAAATTATTAATTCGGTTACTGCCGCCAAACATGCTCCAGAACGGGGAGCTGAATTCGGCTGATTTTATTTCCATTTTAATGATAGCCGCATTATCAGTGTCATGCATTGTGGCGTCTTTAATAGAGATATCTACATTCGGAAAAAATGATATTTTTTCAACATGGCCGATAGTGGCATTGGTGCCGGATGCGTTGGACATATATTCCTCGAACCCTTCGCGCA
>DAOPJS010000051.1:0-7525 GCA_035399785.1 Alphaproteobacteria bacterium | reverse complement strand
CCGCAGATTGCGAAGAGGGCAACGTTCCTTTAATCGGCCTTGTCTCAACCTTATCGCCGTTAACCGAAAGAAATTGTTCGGGGGAAGAAGACGCTAGCTTGATACGCCCGAAATTCATGAACGCTGCATAGGGGGCGGGGTTGATATTGCGCAGATTTTTATAATGACCAAAAGCATCAAAATCATCGGGAAGATCTGCCTCAAACCGCCGTGATAAATTTACCTGATAAACTTCACCTGCATGGATATAATCAATAATGCTTTGAATATCCCGGCAGTAATCTTTTTCATTTTTTTGCGCTGTCCAATGAAGCGGCGCCGTAGTAAAAGTTTTTCGTTTGCGCGCAGGTAGCTCGGCATCGCCGATTTTCCACGCTTTGTTTTTTGGGTGATTAAATGCCAGAACATTGGTGTAAATCCCCACCATCATATCGGGGATGTTGATATCATCATCGGTTAATGATGGAATAACTTCCAGCTGGCGCCCCAGATCATAACCAAAATATCCTGCAATACCCCCTGTAAACGGAATATCTGTTTCAGGGAAAGAAAATTTATAATCATCCAGCCGCTTTTGAAGAAAAGCAAAAACATCATTTGTGTTTATCTTGGCGCCGTTATGCTCAATAACGCCGTTTTTGGCGGTGATGGTTTCTATCGGGTCCCAACAAACAAAACTCCAACGGCTTAACGGGTGGGAAGGGCGGTTGCTGTCAAAGAAAAGCGCATAGGGCTGATCCGCAATCGCTTCGTAACACTCGGCGGCGTTTTTTCCCTGCCATTGTTTGATATTAATTTTTTTCATTATAAAAATTCTTTTATTCTTGTCACGGCTTCGGCCAATCCCACGCGTTCAATCTCAACCCCTTCGGGGAAGGCGCCGTTTAATCGCGACGGCATCATGCTGTCCAGCATCACAAAAACGCCCTTGTCATCGGCGCGGCGGATCAGGCGGCCATAGGCCTGCTTTAATTTAAGTCTTGTGAGCATATCATCATAGCGTTTACGGCCAAAGGCATCGCGGCGCGCCTTGTGCAGGATTGTCGGGCGCGGCCACGGCACGCGGTCAAACACAATCAGGCGTAAGGATTCACCGGGAACATCCACCCCATCACGAATGGCATCCGTGCCCAGTAAACAGGCATGGGTATCATCACGGAAAATATCAACCAATGTGCCCGCATCCATATCATCCATATGCTGCGCATAAAGATGCAGGTTTTTATCATTCAGCGGAATATTGATTTTATCATGTACCGCGCGCAGGCGTGAAATCGCGGTGAAAAGACCGATCGCTCCGCCGCCGGATGCTTCGAATAAACTTTGGTAAGCACCGGCAACTTGGTTTAAATCATCTTTGCGGACATCGGTAATCACAAAAATTTTTGTGCGCTCTTTATAATCAAAGGGGGAGAGGAATTTTTCCTGTACCGCATGCTCGGTTAAATATTCAACGCCCGTGCGCTCCCGCGCAACGCGCCAGTTATCTTCCTCATTCTCCGTGCCGTCCCGTAAAGTAGCGGAGGTGACAACAACACCATGCGCCTGTGGCTTCAGGGCGGTGGAAAACGGCACCATCGGGTCAACCCAGTGACGATACAGGCCGATATCAACCGCGCGGCCGTCAATTCGTTCAATCTCCATCCAGTCGACAAAGGCTGGGTTGCCTTTGCCTTCCTGCAATGTTTCCAGCATGCCGATCCACGCCCCGATATTCAGTTGCGCCCGCCGCTCCAGAGCCGACTGCACCGCGTCCAGTCTTTTGCGCGTATCACTTTCCAGCGTGTCGGCATGATCGTTGAGTTTCTTTCTCAGACGATTGGCCAGTGACAACATCGGCTTTTGCAAATCCTTAAGCGCATCTTTCAGTGAAGAAATTTTATCGGGAATTTCCTCATGCAGCGGGAATGTTTCCGTCTCAATGGAATAGGGGGTGTTCTGCCCGTTGGAGCGCGCCATCACCTGCGCATAAACACCAAGGATAAAAGTCTCGCACACACCTTTGGGCGCACCGTCCTTTAATCGGGTCTGCCAGCCATCGGCGGTCAGGATGCGCGATTTCTCAATAATATCCTGCAGTTCTTTTTCACCTTCGGCATCGCCGCTGACCAAATCTTCGGCGCGTGATTTCAATCCCCGCAGACGGCTTTTATTGCCGCCTTCCGCCCCACGGATCCAGCGGCGTAAATCATAGGTTTCCCGCGCGGTCAGATGTCCGGCAAAGGCACTGTCGGCGGCGTCAAACAGATGGTGCCCCTCATCAAAAACATAGCGCAGCGGCAGCTCATCCGTATTGGTTGCAATTGCCGTTTGAATCATCACAAGGGCATGATTGGCCACAACAATATCGGCATGTTTGGATCGGCGCACCGATTGTTCGACAAAACATTTGTGGTAATGGTCGCAGGCGGAATAGATACACTCGCCGCGCTTATCCGCCAGCCCCGTGGTGAATTGATAACCCAGCAACCCGCTGAGCCATCCGGGGAAATCCGTGCCGCTGTTGATATCGCCGTCTTTTGTCGCCGCCGCCCAGCGAACCATAATGCCAAGGGCTATGGCCTGCTTGGGATTGCGGGATAGGGCCGCGCCTGCGGCGGCTTCTTCCAGATTGAGCAGGCAAAGATAATTTTCCCGCCCCTTGCGCACGGCAACCTTGTTGTCTTTTAACTGCGGGTCGGGATACAGGCGGTCCAGTTCCTGATCGACCTGCCGTTGCAGGTTTTTGGTATAGGTGGAAATCCAAACCGTGCCCTTGTTCTTTTCCGCCCAGACGGATGACGGCGCCAGATACCCCAGCGTTTTACCGACCCCTGTTCCTGCTTCGGCCAGAACAACATGCGGTTCCTGCGCATTATCACGCGGGGCAAAGGCGGCGCTTAAGGTCGCGGCATAGGTCATTTGTTGCCGGCGCTGTTCGGCATCGCTTCCCAATAATTGTTTTAACCGCCCGCGGCTTTCCTCTCCCGTGACAGGATGATGCGATGGCGGCGGCTCGGGCGCTTCTTCCGCCCATTCGGGCAAATTCTTCCAGACATTCAAATCGGTCTTGCTGATAACGGGAAGGCGCGGGTCATATTCCTCGCCAAGGGCGCTATAGATAAACGGGGTCCAGTTCCATCCCTTTCCCTGCTGTCCCATGACACCCGCAATTGCCAATGGGTTGGCTTTGGCCTGCCAGATGTCTTGGCGTAAATCAGAAAGAAGCGCCTGCGCACATTCCATTAACGTCATCGGATAATCGTCAAATCCCTGCGGCGGCGAAAGCCCCAAGGCCTTGGCAACACCAAAGGGGGTCGGCACACAAAATTTGGCCGGATGGACAAAGGCAAAAAGCTCGAGGATATCAAATCCCAAAATATCCTCCGCGCCCAATTGGCGGCAGGTATAAGGGGCATGGCAAACCAAAACGGGTTTTTTATGAATGATCTGCTTGGCTGTTTCGTGATCGACAATGCGGATTTCCCCGTCACTGCTCATGATGGCCGCCTGCCTTGCATTGGCGCAAAGGGCAGGAACATCGGGAAGCATTATTTTACCCGCAATCGGTTTTGTTTCGGCCTGTGGATTCATCGCAAAAACTTAGCATATCTGACGTCTATACAATAGCCGTGAATCAGGGAATAATGCGCTTATGAGCTTTGTTATCCTACATGACCTCGATGGCGAGGAAGTCCTTGTAAACCTTGGCCGCGTCAATGCCGCCAAACGCCGCTTTCCCGATGAAAATGCCGTGGTGAAAGAACCCTTCACCAAGCTGTTTTATACCCAGCGTGACAAGGGGATGGAAGGGCTCGGCTTTCCTGATTCGGTGAAAGAATCACCGCGTGAAATCTACGAGATTGCCGTTAAATCGGGCGCCTGATTTTTATCTTGCAAGCAACACATACATGAAATTAAGTCCGCTGTTGTGCCCAACACAGAAAATTCGTTTTCCTAATATTTCATTTAAAGGTGCTTGTACTGTATTAACTTTATTAAAGGTTCCGGTGAAAAAACTATCAGACATTGCTGATGGTAATGTCGTATATGGGTCATAGCTACCTACTGGGGCAGATCCTGTTTTTTGAACGCCGCTCATTCTATTGATAGCATCACAAAAACCGTCCATATCCCTCAAATTAGTAATATAACTAAAATATAAATCAGCTTGATCATCTTCCCCTATATCTTTTAAGGCACGATCGACTGAGGTAACGCCTATTCTAAAGTTAATACTTGGTCCTATTTTTTCAGTCATATCCAAGTAAGTTAGTCCTGCCCCGGCAACATCAAAAACATGGCAGGAATGATCTGTTGGTGATTTTGAATTGTAATAATTGTCGGAGGCATTTTCACTACCATCACCATTACTGTCATGCCAGAATGAAATTTCATTTTCACTACAGCCACGGTTAACCAGCATCTGCACCGCATTGGCAATGGATGTTGAGTAATTGAGTATTTCACTGGCAGAAATCTGGCTTTGTTCAAACCCTCCCGTGTCATTGCTGTCAGAGGAAGACCGCGTCATCGTCATGGTTAATAATCCCAACAAAGCAATCGCAATCAGGATAAAGAACAAAGCGTTTCCATGTTGAGTATTATTTGTCATTTTATCTTTCCAATATGGGGAAATAAAAGCCAACGCCATCATAGACGGAGTGCCGAACACAAAAGAATTTTTTATTAATGATTTCAGTCGGAGTTGTGAATAGAGGTGCCATAGTCCCATCATTATATGAACCGGTAAATTTTTCAGCGACAAGGGTTACCGGGCCGGTGGTGTATGGACTGAACATATTGGCAGGATCGGAACCAATTCTGGTTACATTCGCTAATTCATTAATTCTTTCACAGATAGCATTTAATTTTGATTTCTCATTATGTCGAATACTGTAATAGAGATCACTTTTTGTGTCTGTTCCGATGCCTTTAATCGCTCTGAGGTTTGCAGCAACACCAAACATTTCAAAATTTTGAAGTCCCCATAACTGATCAAAAGAAATATAGGTGAGTCCCCCCCCATTCGGATGAAATACATTGCAGCTGCCGTCACTGGGAGAATTGGGATTGTTGTATCCTGCAACAATGGCATTTTCAAAGCTTATCTCCGTATCACTGCAACCGTTAATTTGAAGCTCTCTTACGGCGTTTTTGATGGCTTGGGCATAATCCAGAATTTGCGTTGCAGCCAAGTTGGTTTGTTGCTTGGTCATGCCCGAAATGCCGGTCTGTGTTCCTCTGGAAATGGCGAAACCAAGGGCGGCAAACAGGGCGATCATGACAAAAATCCAGATAATGGCGCTTCCGCGCTGATTTTGCGGGGTGCAAACCCTCTTAATACCTTGTTTTTTACCTGAAAACTGGATAATTCTAATCATTCGCTAATTTTAACACAGTTCAAAAAAATGACACAGCAACAATCGATAAAAGACACAGAAAATCAAACCTTTGACCTGACGGATCCGCGTCAGGCCAAGGAACACAAATTGCTGGAACTGAAGAAGAAGGGGATTGAACCCTATCCGCCGAAATTCCACCGTACGCATAAGGCCGAAGAAATTCAGGAAAAATATGCGGGGCTGGAAAACGGTGAAGAAACGCAGGATGTTGTCCACGTGGCGGGGCGTATCATGGCAATCCGCAATAACGGCATGTTTATCGATTTGATGGATGCCAGCGGCAAGGTACAGATTTTCTGCCATAAGGATTCAATGGATGAAGAGGCACTGGCCAATCTGAAGCTTTATGATATCGGCGATATTATCGGGGCGATCGGCACGATGCGCCGTACGCCGCGCGGTGAATTATCCGTGCGCTGTACCGAAACAATCATGCTGACAAAATCGCTGCTGCCTCTGCCTGAAAAACATCACGGGCTCAGCGATATAGAGCAGCGCTACCGCCAGCGATATCTGGATTTGATCATGAACGAGGAAAGCCGCGAGACATTGCGTATGCGCTCTAAAATCGTTTCTTTCATTCGTCAATATATGGACGGGCTGGGCGCGATTGAGGTGGAGACACCGATCTTTCACAGCATCATGGGCGGCGCCTCTGCAAAACCTTTTACCACGCACCATAATGCGCTGGATGCGGATTTCTATTTGCGCGTGGCGACGGAGCTGCCGCTGAAACGTCTTATTGTCGGGGGGCTGGCCGATGCGGTTTATGAAATCGGTCGTTGCTTCCGGAACGAGGGGATTTCGATCAAACATAACCCTGAGTTTACTTCGATCGAGGCGTACCACTCCTACATGGATTTTTTCGATATCATGGATTTGATCGAGGACATGGTGCAAAAGGCCGTGACGCATATTCACGGCTCGACCAAGGTACAGTTCGAGGATAAGGAAATTGATTTTGCGGGGCCATGGCAACGCAAATCCATGTGTGATCTGGTGCAGGAAAAAACAGGCATTGATTTCTTGGCGATTGAAACCGCTGCCGAAGCGATTGAAGCGGCTAAATCTGTCGGTGTTCATGTTGATGCCAAAAGCAATTGGGGGCAGGTGGTCGCCGAAGTCTTTGACGAGAAGGTCGAGGCAAGTTTGATCCAGCCGATCCACGTCACCGATCTGCCGCTGGATATCTCACCGCTGGCCAAAGTTCACCGTGATAATCCGCGCCTGGTAGAGCGTTTTGAAACCTTTATCAATGGCTGGGAAATCGCCAATGCATTTTCGGAGCTGAACGATCCGAAGATTCAACTGGAACGTTTTGAAGAGCAGGTCAATCAACGCGAAGCCGGTGATGAAGAAGCGCAAATGCTCGACGATGATTTTGTCGCCGCGTTGGAAGTCGGCCTGCCGCCGACAGGGGGCTGGGGGCTGGGCATTGACCGCTTTGTCATGCTGCTGACCAATTCGTCGAACATCCGTGACGTGATCTGTTTCCCGACATTGAAACCGAAGAAATAGGCTGAGCTGAAAGGTCAAAATTTGCGTTTTGACATACTGAATAACAGGAAACATCTTCTCATTGCCGCCGGCGGTGTGGTGGCCTTGTTACTCTTAACTATGTTGATGATGGGCGGCAGTGTCAAAAACGCCGCCCGCCCTGATCAGCAATTAACCATTCCCGCGATGGGAAATTTACCGCCGCTCCATACAGCAATGGAAAATAACGCCGCTATCAGAGAGCGCGTGAATAAAGTTTTATCCGTTGATGAAGCCTATCTTTTTGTCAATTACCGTGAGATTAACGGCTTGATCGCTGAAATTCTTTTTCTTTGGTCGGGGCTGACAGTCGATCAATTACAAACGATGAAGGGGCGGCAGGCGATTGATTATTTCCTGCGCTATATCTATGATTTACCGGATGATGAACCGCTGGTGAATAACCCGATCCTCGGGGATAATCCATGGCCGAATTTGTTTAACCGTTTTAAAACGCGGCTGTTGATGCAGGGAAACGGCTATAAAATTTACAGCGGCACCGCCTATTACAACAGCGCCGATGACGAGATGGTTATCGAAGGCGGATTTTCAAAATCCTTTATGACGGGGTTTACCAAATTCCTGAAAAAACAAAACGCCGCAGA
>DAOPJS010000050.1:0-7630 GCA_035399785.1 Alphaproteobacteria bacterium | reverse complement strand
TATTTGAAAGCCAAGGAGGCTTCCGACGAACTCACCACCAGAGGCCGCTTTTTTGCGCAGGAAACCATTGCCGACGGGAATGTCAGTGCTTTGGGACATATCCGCCGCTTTGTGAAAAAAACTGCCGGTCATCTTCATGGATTTTTAGAAACACTCTCAGACGCGACTGATATTTTTCTGGCGGCTGAAGTCGGCAGGGAAATTGCCCATAACGGCAAGCAGGGAATCTTTCCGCCACTGCAAAATGATTTCTCTATCAGTGTTGCCTTGGTAGGGGCCGCAGCGGCAGCGGCGATCAGTCAACAAGTCGACTATGAAGTTGATGCCGTTACCCGCATTGCGGAAGGAAAATTCGTCGGCCCGCATCCCGAAGAGATGCAAAAGCTGGTCGGTGCCTTTCAGGATGCCCATCTGGATAAAGAAGAATTTATCCGTCAGGCGCTTGCCTTGCGCGGTGTTGTTTTCTCCGAAGAACATAATGCGCATGCCCTGTGTGAAAACCGTGTTGAGGAAATTCGCGCGGCGTTTAACGAGGCCGGCAAAACATGCGAACCCAAACGTCTTGTTCTTGTCTACAGAGAGCAGGTACAGCCTGCGGCAGACAGACTGACAACCGAGGCCAATGCCGTAACAGCGCGCCCCGAAGAGTTGCGCGCCGTTCCCGCTTAATAATTTTTTTAAGTTAAATTACGCCGCCGCTTTGGATATTTTTTCCATTGCCTCAACAAGGTCTTTGACTGCCTGAACGGATTTATCAAACATTGCCTGTTCTTCATCGTTCAATTTGATCTCGATAATTTTTTCGACCCCGTTTTTACCGATCACAACAGGCACGCCGATATAAAGACCGTCGACGCCATATTGGCCTTTTAATTTAGCGGCACATGGCAACACACGGCGTTTATCTTTCAGATAGCTTTCAGCCATCGCAATGGCACTGGAGGCCGGCGCATAATAGGCAGAGCCGGTTTTGAGAAGTGCAACAATTTCTCCGCCGCCGTTTCTTGTACGCTCGACAATTGCGTCAATTTTATCCTGTGTTGTCCAGCCCATGTCGATACAATCAGGCAAAGGAATGCCCGCGACGGTTGAATAACGCACAGACGGCACCATGCTGTCGCCATGCCCGCCAAGAACAAAGGCGGTAACGTCTTCCACAGACACGTTAAATTCTTCGGCGAGGAAGTAACGGAAACGCGCAGAATCCAAAACACCTGCCATACCGACAACTTTGTTATCAGCAAAACCTGTGGCGCGCTGCATAACCTCAACCATCACATCCAAAGGGTTGGTGATAACAATGACGAACGCGTCGGGCGCGTGTTTTTTAATATTCTCACCAACGGAATTGATGATACCTGTATTGATGCCGATCAGATCGTCACGGCTCATCCCCGGTTTACGCGGAATCCCCGCCGTCACAATAATGACATCAGCGCCTTCAATCGCGGCGTAATCATTACTGCCGACATAGTTGCAATCAAACCCTTCAACGGGAGAAGATTCGGCCAGATCAAGTCCCTTGCCCTGTGGCACGCCCTCGGCAATATCAACCATGGCCACATCGCCCAGATCTTTTAATCCCGCCAGATGCGCCAGCGTCCCGCCGATCATCCCTGCTCCGACCAATCCGATTTTTGCGCGTGCTCTTGCTTTTGCCATGTCTTACTCCTCGTAAATATAAGTGACTTTGAAATTAATCTCAGCGGCATCATAAATCCCCCGTCCCGTGAAGTCGAGAGGCATAGGAAAGATATTCATTGACATAAATGACCTCAGTGTTTAAGCAGGCTAAAACATAAAAACAGAGGGTAATATTCAATGACTGCGACCGCACAACTGCGCCTTGTTCCGACATCCGAAGACGAAAGAAAAGAAGCGTTTTACGCGCAAATGCGCCATGACAATGACGCCAAAAACCGCCTGCCGGCCGAATTTATTTATGCCGCATCGGAAGCTATTGCGCTGGAAGAAGAAGGTCTGACAACCATTCACGCGATTACAGGAAATTATGAAGAAAAAACAGCCCGCGAGAAAAAAATTGCTGCCCGTATTGAAGAGCTGAAAGCCGTTTTTGGTAAATCCGCCTTTATTGCCACCGATGATTCCCAAGAAGATGTACTGAATGGCGGTAAATTGCTGAAAGTATCTGTTGATCTGGATCAATCGGCCCTTGGCGATAATTTAAAACCAATCGCGCAAAAAGCCATTCGTGAAAAAATCATCTGGATGGGATATGCCACGGACAGAGATTTTCAAGAAGAAAATCAGGGCGTCATCACGATGACCTACCCCGCCTATAACCGATAGGATTTACGGCAGAATTTCAATCGGGGTGTCGACTTCGACCAGTTGCCAGATTTCATCCATTTCGTAATTGCGGACACCGATACAGCCATTGGTCCAGTTCAGTGGTTCAATCGGCCCCCTTATATCGCCAAGTTCATTGGGCAGGCCGTGAATCACAATATCATCCCCCGGATCAACGCCGCGTAATTTGGCGCGGGCGATATCCTGTTCATTCGGATAATCAATGTTGATGGATTTATAAAACTTACTTTTAGTGTTTTTATAATTAAGCATATAGACGCCTTCGGGGGTGCGTTGATCCCCTTCCTGCACCTTATGACCGACGGGATTGCCGCCAAGGGCAATATTATAACTGCGCAATACTTTATCGTCTTGCATCAGATACATTTTATTTTTGGATTTTTTTACCACGACAAGATCAGCCTTCGGCGCGGCGCACCCCCCGAGAAAACCGACAACGCTTATGAGCAGAAGAAATTTTTTCATTATGCCTCGATCCCCAGAAATTCGAGCTGCCATTGCATATCTTTATCTTCTAAAGGATAGTCCGTTCCGCCGCGCGGGTAAATAAGTTCTTTGGCTTGAATATGGGCCATTTCCTGCTGCAGGCGGAAGGCAAAACGCATGGACAGCCCCGCTTTCCAGCATATAGCACAGACAGCCGCCGCTTTTTTAATCGCAAACACTTTTTGAATATTATCCGGATTCGTCGCAAGCAGACAGGTCAGCGCCGCAATCACAAAATCCGTATCCCGCAGTGCCAGACGGTCTGCGATAAAATCTTCCGAGAGTTTTCCTTCCTTAAAAAGACGCTGTGCCTCGTCAATTTTTTCTTCCAGCGTGCCTTTGGTTTGTTCCTCCATCGCGATGCGGCGGCGGGTAACATCGGTGACAATTTCCGTTGTCATTAAATCATAATTGCCTTTTTCTTCGAGCATTTTGCGAATGCGGGCATCGACATAACGAGCCAGTTGTTGGGCCATATCCTGCGGCAATTGATGATGCGTGGCCAGCGGTTCATGCCATTCGGGAAATTCACGGGC
This sequence comes from Alphaproteobacteria bacterium, assembly GCA_035399785.1. GTDB lineage: Bacteria > Pseudomonadota > Alphaproteobacteria > Micavibrionales > Micavibrionaceae. The sequence continues at coordinate 4,277 of DAOPJS010000050.1, read as the reverse complement.
ACGATCGATGATTGTTTCAAGAACATCGCGGTTGATTTCCGCCCCTTTGTTTTCGAGCAATAATACCCCTGCCTTGGCGTGACCTGTTTTAATCACGGCCTTGGACACCAATGCGCTGATCTTTGATCGCTTTGCCACGGCCTCTGCCGCCCATGACGCGGGATGCGCGGATAAGATTTCAACCAATACGTCATCCTGAAGCGCGGTACAAAAACGCAAAATCGGCTCAGACACTTCGCGCTCGATATCTTTGGCCAGTTGCGCCGCCACAGAAGGCGGAGCATAAGCGTGATCTTTCAACGCACTGGATAAGCTTTTACGGATTTTCAGCACTTCATCCAGCGCCAATGTGCCCAGCGCTTGCACCGCGTAAGCATATAGCTGGCTTTGCGTATCAACGGATAAATCGGGGAGGAGTTTGACCAGTCTTCCTGCCAGTGCCAGGCGCACATCCAAATTGGCATCGGCAGCCAGCATATTGCTGGCCTGTATCGGCGTTGTTTTATTGCGGGCGACCGCCTTACGCACATGGGCATCGGGGTCATGTTCTGCCAGATAAAATAATATTTCCTTATTGGTTTTGGAATTTTCCGCCAGTGACAAACGCTCTTTCAGGGTACCATTCACCGCCAGTTGCTTTTGCTGTTCATAAGACAACGTCACGGATGGCAGGCGCCGAAGGAGTTTGTCGAGCAAATTCATCCTTGCCCCCGCTTTTCCTGATAGGCCGCCGATTGCATTTCCATCAGGCGGCTGATAGTGCGGTCAAATTCAAATCCGTGCTCATCCCCATCGTATAAATCATGGATAGTTGAGGCGGCAGAAAGGACAAGGCGGCAATGCGCTTCATACAGGCAGTCAATCAAGAGGATCAGGCGTTTAACTTCGTTCCTTTTGTCATCGCGCATGACAGGAATGCCTTCGACAATAATGTTGTTATAGCGTTTGGCGATCTGAATATAATCTTCGGCGCCAAGGGGTTTTTCACACAATTCAGCAAAGGTAAAACGGGCGGTTTTATCCGCTGACAGGACATTCAAAACCCTTCCCTTCACGGTGATTTTTTCCTGTTTGGGCGGGTTTTTATGGCTCATCGCCGCGAAAATTCTATCAATTTTCTTTCGCGTTACCTCATTGAGGGGTGAGTAGTAATACATGTTCTGATCGGGGTCGGATATTTCACGGTAATCGGTATCACTATCCAGATGAACAATTTCCATGCGGGTTTTCAGCAAGGCGATAAAAGGCAAAAATAATTCCCGTTGCAGCCCCCCTTCGTAGAGATTATCGGGCGCCCAATTACTGGTTGAAACCACGACCACGCCATAATCGAACAAATGGGTAAACAAACGCCCCAATATCATGGCATCGGCAACATCGGTGACGTGAAATTCATCAAAGCAGAGAACTTGGATTTTACCGGCAACATGACGGGCGTAAGCAGGCAATAAATCATCCATTTCCGCGCCGCGGTTTTGATGCAGCCAATCATGGGTTTCAATCATGAATTCATGAAAATGAACGCGGCGGTTTTTGTCACTGACGGGAAGTTCCTGAAAAAACAAATCCATCAACATCGATTTTCCGCGCCCGACACCGCCATAGAGATAAATTCCGCGCACAGGCGTTTTCTTTTTAAACAGGCTGAAAGATTTGGGCTTAGTCAGATCCTTCAACAGGCGCTGCAAGGAAGCCACAGCCTTTTCCTGCTGGGGATCGGCCAGAAAGTTTTTAACCTCCAGCGTTTCCTTATAGCGTTTGGGAAGATTGGGCATTGCGTTGACGTTCGAACATTTTAACAAGGAAAATAGAAATTTCATAAAGCCCCAAAAGCGGCACGGCCAAACCAACCTGAGAGATCACATCGGGCGGCGTTAAAAATGCGGCAATCACAAAGGTCACAATAATTGCGTATTTGCGTTTTGACGCCAGTGTCTTGGATGTAATAAGCCCTGCCTTTCCCATTAAGGTCAGCAAGACGGGAAGTTGGAAACATAAACCAAAGGCAAAAATCAAGGTCATGATCAGATCGAGATACTCGCTGACCCTTGCCTCAAGCTGGATAGGCAGCGCCGTTTCCGCGCCCGTGCTTTGGAAACTCAGAAAGAATGGCCACGCCATCGGGATAATTCCGAAATATACCATTGCGCCGCCGGCAAAAAACAAAATCGGCGTTGCCAGCAAAAACGGCAGGAACGCCTTACGTTCGTCTTTATAAAGTCCCGGCGCAATAAACAGCCAGATTTGTGCCAGCAAGATCGGGAAAGTCAGGAATATCCCCGAGAAAAAAGCCACCTTCATATAGGTAAAAAACGCTTCGGTCAGCCCCGTGTAAATCAGGCGGTTGGTGCCGCTGCCGCTTTCCATCGCATTGGCCAATGGCTGAACCAGAAAACCGTAAATCGGCTCAACAAAAATAAAACAAACAGCCGTACCTGCTGCCATTGCCAGAAACACCCATATCAGGCGGCGGCGCAGCTCTATCAGATGTCCCGTGATGGGTAGCTTTTCCTCATCAGTGTGCGGCATGGTCATTTTTCTTCTCCGCCGTTACATCCTCATTTTCAATATCATCATTGGTATGATCGCTGGCTGCTTCATGCTCTATGGCCTCGTCACTGCGCGCGGTTTCAAAATTAACGCCTTTGCGCAGTTCTTCGATATCGCCGACCTTCATCAGATCATCGAATTGCTGACTGACCGCAAAGCGGACATATTGCAGGCGGCGGATCACCCGCCCCAGCCCGTACATAATATTAGGAATATCTTTCGGTCCGATGACGAAGACCGCCACGGCGACAATTACAAGAAGTTCTGCCCAGCCGAAATCGAGCACAATTTAGTCATCCTTCTTATCGGTGATTTGCCCTGTCGGTTTATCGTCATCATTCAGCCCTTTTTTAAAAGACTTGATCCCCTTGGCGATATCTTCCATCACACGTGGCAGTCGCCCCGCCCCGAATAACAGGAATACCAATACAACAACAATTAAAATCTGCCAGATGCCAATGCTCATTCGTCTTCTCCCGCTTCTGTGTCCTCGTCAGAGGAGTCGTTTCCTCTGGCCTGTATTTCCTTATATGTTTGCTCATCATAGGCGTCATCATCGCTCAAGTCACGATCATTTGCGTCCAGCACTTCTTCGGCGTCAACATCGCCGCTGTCAAACAGATCCCCTGTATCGGGAATAGTTTCAATCGCGGCGCGGCGATCCAGCAGGCCTGACGCTTTCAGATCATCAAGCCCCGGCAGATCCATGAGTGATTCCAGTTGGAAATGATCCAGAAAATCAGTCGTTGTCACCCATGTCAAAGGCCTTCCCGGTGTTTCACGGCGACGTCCCGGCTTTACCCAGCCCATTTCCATCAAAATATCCAGGGTACCGCGATGGGTGGCCACACCGCGGATATTTTCAATTTCGGCACGGGTAATTGGTTGGTGATAGGCAATAATCGCCATTGTTTCCAAGGCTGCCTTAGACATTTTTTTGTTTACATCTTTTTCAATAGTCAAGGCATCACCGACATCCTGCGCCGTACGCAGCGCCCATTGACCGCCGATTTCAACAAGTTCGACCCCGCGCCCTTCGTAATTGGCTTTAAGCTGTGGCAACAGAACATTCAAATCCGCGTCAGATGGCATACGCTCTAATATTGCCTGCGGTGATAACGGCGCGGCGCTGGCGAACATAATCGCCTCCAACATGCGCATATGGTCGATACCGGAAAAATCTTTCTCTGCGGCCTCTTCCATTTCCTCAGCCATTTCTTCCATGATTTCTTCGGCTTCGCTTTCACCTTCATGGGAGGCGTCGTATTCTTCTTCGCTTTCCTGCATTTCCTCGGCGATTTGATCGACGATTTCTTCTATTTCATCTTCTGCTATTTGATTCATAGTCTAATTTTCCTTATTTGAATTCTCGATAAAGCCGGGTTCGCGGTTGGCTGTCCGCAAATAGATTGTGCGGAACGGTCCGTCCTGACGGATTTCCAGTTTTCCTTGCTTGGCCATTTCAAGCCCTGCGGTAAAAGTTGACGCTACGCTGGAGCGCAGCAGTAGCGGATCCTTGATCCCTTCGGGAATAAAGCTTTGCAATGTTGTCCAGACACTATGCGGACCGGAGCGCGGTAAATTGCCGAGCATTTTGGCCATACGATTGGCGGCCTCTTCCATCGTCATGATATTGAAGATCGGCAATTCGTAGGTGTTATATTCTTTACGGCGGTTAATATCACCGTAAGCCTTCAACAGATCATATAATGATACCTGCCAGTGTG
>DAOPJS010000049.1:0-7699 GCA_035399785.1 Alphaproteobacteria bacterium | reverse complement strand
GCTTATGAGCTGAAGACCTATGGCAATGTGGGTCAGATCACCCCGTTTTTATGCAATTACAACGATCCGAAAGAAATTCAAGCGGCGATTAAGGGCTGTTACGGCGTTATCAATCTGATCGGTATATTATTTGAAAAAGGCAAAAATAATTTCAAACGGGCGCATATTGAAATTCCGCAAACGATTGCGAGCGCGTGCAAGAAAGAAGGCGTGAAAAAATTCATTCATGTCTCATCATTAGGCGTGAATAAAGCGCAATCACGTTATGCCCGCTCAAAAGCGCAAGGGGAAGAAGTTATCCGTAAGGAATACCCTGCCGTGACGATCATGCGCCCGAGTGTGATATTCGGCGCCGGCGATAATTTTTTTAATATGTTTTCAAAACTGGCGGTATTCCTGCCTGCTTTGCCATTGATCGGCGGCGGAAAAACAAAATTCCAACCTGTCTTTGTAGGTGATGTTGCCGAAGCCATCAAAAATGTCATGGTTTCAAAAGATGAGCAATATGTTGGCAAGACATACGAGCTGGGCGGCCCTGAAACCGTGACATTCAAGGAAATATATAAAATATTGCTCAAGGAAATTAACCGTGACAAGGCGCTGATATCCATTCCGTGGACAGTCGCAAAAATACAGGGATCGATTTTGAGTCTGATGCCTAAACCCTTACTGACAAGGGATCAGGTGACATCACTGCAAACCGATAGCGTTGTTGCCGATGAGGCATTGACGCTCTCTGATTTGGGGGTTGATGCAACGGCGATGGAAACCATATTGCCGAAGTATTTGGCATGTTATAAGCGCGGTGGCCGTTTTGGTGACAAAAAGGCGGCATAAATTAACCATAGTTTCCCTGATAATGGGAACAACAGAAATTTGGATAAAAATAAAATGAAAAAAATACAGGCTGTTTTATTCATCATCTTATTCGCAATTGCCCCGTTTTCGATGGCGAAAGCGCAGACATTCGGTATTGCCGCCACTGTTAATAAAGACGCCATTTCCGAAAGTGATCTGGATGATCGTACAAAACTCATCCTTATTTCTTCAGGCCTGCAAAATACCAAGGAAAACAGGCGTAAAGCACGCCCTCAGGCCCTCAACAGTTTGATTGAAGAACAACTGAAAATTCAGGAAGCGCAAAAGCAAAACCTGCCTGTCTTGCCGGAGGAAATTGACCGTGGGTTTGAAGCCATTGCCGCCCAGAACAAATTTACATCAGAACAATTTTCAAAACTTCTGGAACAACAAGGCATCCCGAAAGCAACATTGTTGAATCAGATCAAAGCGCAAATTGCCTGGACAAAAGTGGTTACAAAAGTTCTCCGCCCGAAAGTCGATGTCAGCGAAAACGATATCAACGCAAAAATGGAACGTATTAAAAATAATATCGGCAAAATAGAATATCAGGCCGCTGAAATTTTCCTGCCCGTCAATGATCAATCGGAAGAAAACCAAACGAAGGAATTGGCGCTGAAACTGATAGAGGAAATAAAAGCAGGTAAAGCGCCCTTTGCCCTTGTGGCGCAGCAATTTTCAAAATCTGCAAGCGCGGAGCAAGGTGGTTCGCTGGGTTGGGTTCAGGAAGGCGAATTACCGAAAGAACAAGATGTTGTTTTGAAAAGCCTGAGTAAAGGGCAGATCAGCCCGCCGATACGCGGCCTGTCAGGCTTTCATATTTTGACGCTCAATGAAAAGCGCTCTGTATCGGGTGATACATTACCCTCCGAAGAAGAAGTACTGAATTCCATCGGTCTGGAGCGCCTGGATCGTCTTCAGCAAAGATATCTGTCCGATATTCGCTCTGCCGCCTTTATTGATCGACGTAATTAAACGTGACTGATTTATCCCATCTTCCGCCGCTGCGTGATGTTATTCGTGATCATGATTTGCGCGCAGAAAAAAAGCTGGGACAAAATTTCCTGCTCGACTTAAATCTGACCGATAAAATCGCCCGTGCGGCGGGTGATCTGTCGGGATGCACAATATTTGAAATCGGTCCGGGCCCCGGTGGTTTAACGCGTAGTTTGCTGGGTAGTGCCGCCCAAAAAGTTATCGCGGTTGAATATGACCCCCGCGCAATTAAGGCGCTGGAGGATTTGAAAGAAGCCGCAAAAGGGCAGCTTGATATTCTTCATGCCGATGCCTTGGAAACGGATTTATGTTCGCTGGCGCCACCGCCCCGCGCAATTGTTGCCAACTTGCCTTATAATATTGCCACCCCGCTATTGGTTAACTGGCTGCGCCAGATCAGAAACGACCACGGCAACTACCGCAGTATGACATTGATGTTTCAAAAGGAAGTGGCGCAGCGCATCACAGCCGCCTTGGGTGATAAGGCCTATGGTCGCCTTGCTGTGCTGGCGCAGTGGCTTTGTGAAGTAAAATTAAGTTTTGATGTGCCCGCTTCTGCCTTTACGCCGCCGCCGAAGGTAACTTCAAGTATCGTGCACTTAAGGCCAAGAACACTTGAGGGGCAGGAACCTGCATTTGAAACGGTTGAAAATATTACGGCCGCCGCGTTCGGACAGAGGCGCAAAATGATCCGCAGTTCTTTAAAAAATTATATCAAATATTTTGATCAAATCGGCCTTGATGAAACAATGCGGGCGGAAAATATGAGTGTTCAGCAATTTATAGATTTGGCAAAACTTGCCGAGAAAGATTAAAGCCCTTCGGTAAGACCGCGGACAAAATCCGATAATCCAACCAATCTGCGGCGTTTTAAGCGCTCTGCATCCAAAATCATTTGTGCCTGTGCGATGGTATCGTCAATATTCTTGTTAATCAGAACATAATCATATTCCGAATAATGCGTCATTTCGTCATTGGCTTTGCTCATGCGGTCACGGATCTGTGTTTCCGTTTCCAATGTGTCTTTGGAGCGGGTCCGTAAACGGTTTTCCAGTTCGCGGGCGGAAGGCGGCAGAATAAAGACAGTCACCAGATCATCCCGTGCCATTTCACGCAATTGCTGCGTTCCCTGCCAGTCGATATCGAAGATGACATCTTGCCCCCTCTCCAAGGCCTGCTCAACGGGTTCGCGCGGCGTGCCGTAATAATGGCCGAAGACTTTGGCATGTTCCAGCATATCGCCGTTATCAACCATATTGTTGAATTCAGGGATATCGGCAAAGATATAATCCTGTCCCTGCACTTCCCCTGCGCGGCGTGGGCGGGTTGTGGCGGACACAGACACAATCAAATTATCATTTTGTTTTAAAAGCGCGCGGGTAATGGTGGTTTTTCCCGCCCCTGAGGGAGAAGAAAGAACATACATAAGACCGCGGCGTTGTAACCCTGAAACATCCATGAAGACATTCTAATGATTGGGGCGTCACGCGCAACACTCTTTATGCGTTATCGACAGTTTACCCGGCATATCAACACTGATAATCTGGCAGTTATGAACAATCCGAAGACTATTTTGATTACGGGGGCTTCCAGTGGAATCGGGGCGGCTCTTGCCCTGCATTATGCGAAGCAAGGTGTATTTCTGGCATTAAGTGGCCGAAACGCCGACAGGTTAAAGGAAATTGCCGATCAATGCCGTGGCAAGGGCGCCGATGTGGAAACCGCGCTGGTTGATGTCACGGATCAACAAGCAATGGAAAGCTGGATTACTGATCTTTATGCCGATCATCCGATTGATCTGGTGATTGCCAATGCCGGCATTTCAGGGGGAACAGGCGGCCGCAAAGAGGGGGAGCCCGTATCCGAAGCGCGAAAAATTTTTGATGTAAACGTCACGGGAGTCTTTAACACGGTCGAACCTGCCTTAAACGCCATGCAGGAAAAAAATGCCAAGGGACAGATTGCCATTATCAGCTCCCTCGCAGGTTTCAGAGGCTGGCCGACATCCCCTGCCTATAGTGCCTCAAAAGGAGCGGTACGTTTTTATGGTGAAGGGCTGCGCGGCGCGCTTAGAAATACGGATATTTCAATTAATGTTATCTGCCCGGGGTTTGTGACCTCCCCAATGACAGATGTAAATAACTTTCCCATGCCGATGAAAATGAGCGCCGAAAAGGCCGCAGATATTATTGCCAAAGGGCTGGCTAAGGATAAGAGCCGTATTTGTTTCCCGTGGCCGATGTATTTTCTTGTTTGGTTTATCGGTATTTTACCTGATTTTTTAGCGCAGAAATTATTATCAAAGGCGCCTGATAAATCTGCGCTTAAAGGGAATTGATCTTTTCTAAAATTTCTTCCGGTTTTAAATCTTCGAGATTATCTTTTTGAATTGTATGAACGTCGGAGCCAAGAGGTGCATGGCGTTTCGGGTTACTGTTTTTTGAAAATAAAACAATGGTCGGGCAGCCTGTCGGGGCAATCATATGCATGGGCCCTGTATCATTTCCAACAGCAAGCTTCGCCTTGCGCGCCAGCGCAACAATATCAAACAGATTAGTTTTTCCCGTCAGATTGACGGCATGCGGGCAGTTTGCGGCAATTTGATTTGTTATATCCTGTTCATCGTTAGTGCCGAGGATTACGGGTTGTATATTTTGCGCGGCCAATGATTGGCAGAGCGCGGCATAATATGCGGCAGGCCATCTTTTTTCCGGCCTGCTTGGCGCGCTGCCCGGAACAATGAGCGCATACGAAGAAGAAAGTTTAAAACCCGCTGTTTCATCCTCAATCCAGTCCATTGTATCAATGGCAATATTATTTATTCCTGCCAATCCCAGCGTCTGGACATGACCGTCAAAGGCCAAACCCGCAATACGATCGGGGCTGGTGTTTCGGTGGGATGCCCCTTCGGCCACACCGACCCATTCCGGCTTTGGTGAAAAAAGTTTGAAATAAATATTGGTGCGGTCATTATTCTGCAGATCATATACCCGCGAAAAATTTCCGTTATTCAATGTCTTTCTTAAATTGATCCAATCAAATAATTGAAAGAATTTAGGACGTTTATCGATGATAATATCGTTAAAATAACCTGATTTTTTAGCTATTTCTTCGAAAGGTTTTGTTGTGAGTAAGGTAATTCGTGCATCAGGATGAAAAGCACGAATAGCCTTCATCGGCCCCAGGGCCTGAATAAAATCACCCAAAGCGCCCAGCTTAATGACAAGAATTTTATTTGGTAAATTTTGCGTCATTACTCCGCAGCGGACCGCATGTTGTTATCCATGCCGCCGTGTTCCTGAAAATTCGGGACCCCGTATTTTTCCTGCAGTAATTCTGCATAAACATTCAGTGTTTCATCGGCCATCTTCTCGCGCGTGAAATTCTCCGCAATATGCGCCATGGCACGTGTCGCCAAAACAGAGCGCTGGGCAGGGGTGAGGTTCAGGGCTTCGTTAATCGCCTCTGCCATAGCCTGTGCATCATTAGGGGGGACCAGCCAGCCTGTCTGGTTGCGGATGATGGTTTCCTGTGCGCCGCCGTGATCTGTGGCAACGATGGGGCGGCCCATGGCCTGTGCCTCGATCGGAATACGGCCAAATCCTTCGGGATCGGTGGAGGCGGAAACGACAACCGTCGACAGCATATAGGCAGCGGGCATGTCATCACAATGATCGATAATACGAATTTGTCCGCCAAGATTTTTTTCTTCGATGGTTTTAACCAGCTCTTCTTTATATTCGGTGCGTCCCTGATCTGACCCGATTAACACACAAAAAATATCCTCGCGGTTAAGTAAAGCAATTGCGTCAATCAAAACATGGTGCCCTTTCCATCTTGTCAGGCGGCCGGGAAGCATCACAACACTGACGCCGTCAGGCAAGCGCCACTGCGCCGATACTTTGATAAGCTGCGCCGGCGCAACAACAGTCGGGTGAAATTTTTCCAAAGCAACCCCGCGATGGATCAGGCGGATATTACGCCGATCGATTTTATAATTTTCCAGCAAGTAATTAGCAACATGGTTGGAAATAGCGATAACACGCTCTCCCTTTGCAATGGCCGAATTATAAAAACGTTTGAATTTACCGCTGATGTTATAGGGGGCATGACAGGTTGTCATGTAACGGGCTTTTGTGCCTCTGCAGGCCTTCATCGCCGACCAAGCGGGTGCGCGGCTTCTGACATGAACGATATCAACATTATATTGGTTAATCAGTTTTCTGATCCGCCCGATATTTTTCCACATCACCAGCGGATTTTTGCTGTGCACAGGCAAATTGATATGCAGGGCGCCAATACGGGAGAGGTCATGCACGCGTGATCCGCCATGGGACACGACAATCGCTTGGGAGCCGGCCCGCACCAGTTCGGCGGCAATATCGATACACCCTTGTTCCGCCCCGCCGGGGCCCAGTTCAGGGATGATTTGCATGACAACAGGGGCATTGGGGATAGCGGCGGCGGATTTTAGATCCGTTTGCTGATGATGTGCTATCTGGTTCATGGTTTGTGCTCTTGCTATAAAGTGATAGAATTTATTGCGATCAAAGATTTAGCATATTTATCGTCAAAAGCCGAAATAAAAAGGAATCCAGCCTATGACAGAGTATTTAAAGCGTCGGAATTTACCCGATTTGGCCTTTGTCAGCACGCCCGCGACACAAAAAGGCGCGCATTTACCGACGATCATGTTTTTAGGAGGCTTCCGCTCCGACATGGAAGGCACCAAAGCATTGTTTCTGGAAGAAAAATGCCGTGCCCGCGGGCAGGGGTATATCCGTTTTGATTATCGTGGCCATGGGCAGTCGGAAGGCAAATTTGAAGACGCCTGTATCAGTGATTGGACCCAAGATGCGCTGGATGTACTTGAGAGGTGTACGTCAGGGCCGGTTATTCTTGTCGGCTCCTCCATGGGGGGATGGATTTCCCTGTTATTAGCCTTAAAAAAGCCGGACAGGGTGCAGGCCATGGTCGGCCTTGCCGCCGCACCGGATTTTACACGCATCATGGAGGAAAGAATGAGCAATGCTCAGAAGGAAGCGCTCAATAAAGAGGGGTTTTTCGAACTGCCCAATGATTATGATGATGCACCCTATATTATTACCAGAAAACTGATCGAAGACGGTCGCAGGAATTTCCTGCTGACGGGCGATATAGCGATTAACAAGCCCGTACGTCTTATTCAGGGGATGAAAGACGCTGATGTCGAATGGCAAACCGCCCCGCGAATTAAGAACGCGCTGATCAGTGAGGATGTGGAGGTCTTTTTACTGGAAGAGGCGGATCACCGATTATCCGCCCCTGATCAACTGGCTGTTCTGGATCAGGTCATTAACGGCTTGATTAACGAATAGATTATTTCTTTTTATATTGAATGGCTTTGCTTTTGGCGTGTTTGTAAACGGCAAAATCTTCGTCTTTTTGACGGCGGAGCTGTCCGTATTTGGCAAAGGGCCAAACCCCGAGGACGAAGGCCAGAACAAGAAAAACGCAGCCGATTCCAAAAGGAACAATACCCACCAACATAGAGGGCATTTGCAGGATAGGGTCAACCTGTGCCGTCCAGACAGCGGGTTCTACCATCGTCCGCGCCATTTCCATGCTTTTGGGATGATAGGTATGCCAGATCCAGCCCAGATCGCTGACCAAAAATTTATCAGGATCAACCTGAAGGCTTTTTAAATGCTTTATTTTATCGCTGTCAGAGAAATAATTCAGATAGATATCGTGTCCCGCTGCTGCCATAAACGGCAAAAGCATAAGGATTATAAAGTTTCTGAGACCACTGGACATAAGATAAGAACCTTTTTTATCGACCCTTAAGTTTACCAGCATCTTTTTG
>DAOPJS010000048.1:0-7776 GCA_035399785.1 Alphaproteobacteria bacterium | reverse complement strand
CCGAGGGCAAAGAGGCAGGCCCGGCCAATCGGGAGCGCACTTCCTTGGCCTTGACCCCAACCCATTTTGAAATGGCAAAAACCTCGCCGCGCCAATCGACGGCGACATGGCCGCGCCGGTCGCCTTGCGCCAACACGTAGCCGCGTTCCTTGAGGGCATTGGCAAATGCGTTCTGTGAATCGGAACGGTTCCAACACTCCTGAAAAATCTGCTTGATGACACGCGGGTCTTGCTTGATGCGTTTGGCCTGCTGCCATTCCGCGATTGAGAAATTGAGTGGATTGCGTTCGGCAGTGTTCAACAACCCGCGTGGTATATGCCAACCATGTTCCAGAAAGAGCTCCCGCGACATGTCGCGAAGCTTGAATTTGAAATGCGGCAGGTTGATCGCCTTCATCTCGCCCGTGTTGATGCGCGACCAGACGCAATGGGCATGCCGCCGCCCTTCCTTCTCATGGAATACAACGGCGCGGGGCTGTCCGGTCAGACCGAGGCGGTCTTCGATTTCATCTATGGCCTTCTCGAAAGCGGCAACCGGCACGTTCTCTGTTTCAGGTGGGGATAGGCTCAATGAAAAAAGGAACTGAGTGCAGCGCGTTCCTTTCGAAATCGCGTGCGCTTCCTTGAACGCGCCGTTGAGCGTTCCGGATACAAACCCGCGCAACTCGTGGATTTCGACATGTTCGTTATCACGCGTGTTCAGCAGGTGCCGGGCGAGCTGGGCGCTACCAGATCGTTGTGAGGCTTTGAGGATCACCCATTCGGCTCCTCGATCAAACCCAACGCCGCGACCAGCGTATCGCGGAGCTCGCAGACATGGGCATATGCCTCATCGATCTTCCGAAGCGTCTCGTCGTCAACAAGCAGCGAGCCGGCATTTGCCTGATAGGCAAGCTGATTGAGATTATTGGCAATACGCGAAGCGCCCAGCATCGCCAAGGCGCGAGCAATCTGCTGCTGGTCTTGAACCGGTCTGTACGCAGAGGTTCTTCGCCGCGTGGCCTGCTCGCCAAACAGGCACTGACGAATGTAGCTGCTGAGGGCCATGCCGTTCGACGATCTGAGGAGTTTGCGGCGTTCATCGTCTGTCAGTCGAAACGTGATCGGCGATGGACGCTTGCGAAGTGAACTTGCCGATGCGGCGGCCTTGTTGAATGCGCCTTGTGTGTTGGAAGCCGTATTCATCGTGATGGCCCCCGAAGCTGGCGAGCTTGACGATGAACGGGCTGAGGCGGTCTTGGCTCTTGCGACTGAGAATTGAGGTGGCGAAGGTTGATCTTTTCGGCCTTCAGATAGCTCTCCCAGGCGGCCAAATCATCGAAAATTGCGTTGGAAGTTTCTCCTTCCAAGCGCGCCATTTTTATATTGAATTATCTGGGATATATTTCTTTATTATATTTATATCAACTTTTAGGCCATCAGCTTTTTTATTAGCTATGTATTGGATAACAGAAAGTAAGTTGGCGTAAAAAGAATCATACGATTCAAATTCCCTAAGGCCAATAAGTCCGACATTTATTTCGTAGAGCTTCCCATGTTCATATGTTCTTCCGTCGAACACAGAACTCATAAAATCTATTTGCTTCGTAATTGTATCAAAGTATAAGAGCTTTTCTAATATAGCTTTGCGTTGAATTGTTTCTTGTTCAACGTATTTCAGGAAAGACAATATTATATGATTATCGCTCATTTTTAATATCAAACTTTGTGAGAGTTTTTCTTTGACGTTCCACAAGAGCCTCCACATCAAAATCTTGTATTAACTCGTTAAATACACGGTACCAGTTGATTTCCGCCTTTAAATGTAAAAATACGGAGCCGAGGCCGAGCGCAGCGCGGTCCATAAACACAAATTCACGCGGCACTTTAATCCCGCCGACCTCACGCAACTTTTCATGCACTTTACGGGCGGTTTCGCGGCCATATATGCCGTTTGTGACTTCCCCGATCGGGCGGATTTTATCTTCCATGATCGGCCCGTATAAGAACCGTGCCCAGATATTCAGGGTTTCAATCTGTTCCTTGTTCAGCCCTTCAAACCCCCATGTTTCATAGGCATGAACGGCGCGGTCAATATCATCATTCATTAAGGCATGATAAAGATCGATCACGCCGCCGACGAATTTGGCAGGGAAAATACGCACACAGCCAAAGTCCAGAAGGTTTATCGAAAAATCAGGGCGGACAGAATAATTGCCCAGATGCGGGTCACCGTGAATAATCCCGTAATAATAAAGTGGTACATACCAAGCGCGAAACATGTTCATGGCAATTTGGTTGCGCTGCTCGGCGGGTGCTTCTTTATAGCTGAGAATTTTTTCACCGTCCAACCAGGTACTGGAAAGTAATCGGCCGGTTGATAATTCATCGACGATTTCGGGAACATGAACATGGGGTTCATCCCGCAGCATATGGGCATAGAGTTTTTCGTATTTGGCTTCGAGTTTATAATCCAGTTCTTCGCGCAATCTTTCTGCCAGTTCCGCATGAATGTCCGAAGTTTTAATTGACTGGTCATAGCGCTCATACAAAGAGAAAATCAGTTTTAACTGGTTCAAATCGGCTTCAATCGCGCTTTGCATATCGGGATATTGAAGTTTGCATGCAATGTTGCGCCCGTCATGGGTGACGGCTTTGTGCACCTGTCCCAAGCTGGCGGCGGCGGCGGCTTCCTTATCAAAGCTTTTGAATTTACTTTCCCATTCGGGGCCCAGTTCCGCCTTCATACGGCGGCGGACAAAAGACCAGCCCATCGGCGGGGCATTGGATTGCAGTTGCTGAAAATCATTGGCGTATTCGGGGGGTAAGGCTTCGGGGATAGTGGCCAGAATTTGTCCGACCTTCATCAGCGGGCCTTTCAGATTGCCCAGCGCGGTGGTCAGCTCGCGGGCGTGGTCATCCCGTTTGATATCGATGCCCAGATATTTTTCCCCGACAACGCGGGCGGCCAGACCCGCCATAGTGGTTGAAACCCGCCCGTAGCGGGCGATACGGTTACCAATTGTGCTTTTTTCCGAAGGATCTGTCATGATACCGTTGAAAATGACTTAAAATGGTAAAAAGTCCAGTGTTTTCAACCCTTGGCTATACAAAAAAGCCGTAATCGGGCATAAACATATGATGAATGAGAAAAACCGCGATATTCAGGATAAAATTTTGCTGACGGCGCTGGAGGATGTTCCCTTTGACGGCTGGACATGGCAAGGGATCGAACAGGCCGCCGTCAAGGCAGGGTTTAAAGCCGATATGGCCGGCGCGGTCTTCCCTGAGAGGGTATCAGGGGTACTCAGGCATTTTTCGGCCTGGGCAGACAGGCAAATGCTGGCGGCGCTGGAAGGCGTCGATATCAATGATATGCGTGTTCGCGACCGTATAAAAACCGCTGTCACAACGCGGCTGGAGGTGCTGGAGCCTTATAAGGAAAGCGTTCGCGCCTCTTCGGTTTACTGGCTTTCACCTTTTCGTAAGGCGGACGCTGCTAAAATGGTATGGAGCAGCGCCGATGTTATTTGGAACTGGGCAGGGGATACCGCGACGGATTATAACCATTATTCCAAGCGTTTTTTACTGTCGGGGGTGATGACAACGACGATGGTGCGCTGGCTTAATGATATGTCGGAAGGGCATAAAGAAACACTGGCCTTTTTGGACAGGCGGATTGATAATGTTTTAACTTTCGGCCGCATGGCCGGCAGCCTTTTGGGTGGTTTTGGACGTAAAAAGGCCCGCTAAACGGGTATAGGCATAAAAGATAATGTTTAAATTCTGGTACGAAAAATTTTTAATGCGTTTTTCTTTCGTATTCGCCTTTTTCGCCTTTCTGGGCGTTTTCGTTTATGCCTACCTGACCGAAATTACGATCAAATCACCGGGAGAGAACGCCCCGTTCAGTGAAACACTTGTCAGCAGTCAGGTTAAGAAAATTATCCCGGAGCAGCGAACACTGCCCCTTGAAAAAGCGCACAGAACCAATAAGGAACTACAAACATGGCTCAGCATGGTAATCTCCGAGTCGCTGTCCTTTGATAAAGAAAATTACGTTGAAACGTCGAAAAAAATCCGCCCTTATTTTACCAATTCCGGCTTTCGGCAATATCTGGATTACCTCAATTCCGCAGGCATTATCGAAAGCGTCAAAAACAATGACTATAAAATGAGTGTTTATGTCGAAAACCCTCCTTTATTGCAAAACAGTCTGCCGATTGAGGGGGTCTATCGCTGGCTTTACCAATTGCCTGTCACGGTCAGTTTTCTGCCGCGCACTACCAGTAATCTGGCCTATGGAAATAATCAGATGGTCAACAGACAGCTGACCCTGAATGTGCAGCTACGGCGCGTCAAATTGCCTGATGATCCGAATGCCATCCAAATTGAAAGCTGGAACGTCACAGGCAGACGTTAGAGCAGAAAAATCTGGCTTTCCTTTCAGAATCGCGCTTTATTGCTTCATCATATCAATTGGAGGACGAAGTAATGAGCAAATCAAGCAATGTGGCTGAATTTAAATCAGACGATGCGGGCGAAGATGTCGCAGGTGTCGCCGGAAAAAGATTGTTATCCTTTTTCGAGCGTATCGAGCGTCTGGAAGAAGAAAAAGCCGCTTTGGCCGAAGATATCAAGGAAGTCTTTGCCGAAGCCAAATCTGCGGGATTTGAGGTTAAGATCATGCGCCGCATCATGAAATTGCGCAAAATGGATCTTGAAAAACGTCAGGAAGAAGACGAGCTTCTGCGCCTGTATATGGCCGCCATCGGCATGGCATAAGCCATTGATTTAAAACGATTTAACGTTTTCATAACACTTTTTCTGTAGAGTGCCCTCAAGAGTTAAGCTTTTGGGGGCATTTTTATGCAGGGACAATCACTAAACCAGATTATGAACGACATGGTCGCTCGGCTGGATGTTTTGCGTCCTGATGACCCGTCGCAAAGATCTCCCCAGCCATTGTCTGAGTTGGAAGCCTTCATGCAAATGGATACGCTTTTGGCAAATTTGAACAAGCAATATCTGGAAGCAAAGCAGCAGCGTAAAGAATTAGTAGCACTCAATGGCGCCGATGATGCTATGGCCGAAGTGGCGATGGATATGGAAGACAGCGCATGGTGCGCCATGCAAACACGTTATCTGGAACTTCGTCAGGAGCGTGAGTTAATGGAAAAAGCACAGCGGTTAATGCGCGAAGCAGAAGAAGCGGTCGAAGCGGAAATCAAACGCGACAAAGAAAAAGAGTTTAACAATTACGTTTACTGGACAAAAACACTGCAACGTATTCGTGAGAAAAACAAAACGCCAAAAATTTTTGAATGGGCATTTTTAATGCTGATATTCAAAATAGAACCGTTTGGTAATCACCGCCCAAGCTTTAATCGGCTGGCAATGGCAGCCTAGATTATTTTACAGTCTTTTGACCGGCCATACATGTTTTGGATAGGCCGCGTGATCCTTGTTAATTTCTGCAACAACAGGTTCCGCCAGAGAAATCACCTTGAATTTTGATCCGACATGCATGACGCCTGCACGTTGTAGTTTTTCAACAGCGCCCGGAATTGAATCTGTCAGCATGACACTGTCAATACTTGGCTCATTCAGCAGTTTTTCGATCGCATTTCCTGTCAAGACGCCGTGTGTGGCATACGCAAAACAGGCGCTGGCGCCTTCCTCTCTCAATCGCTGCGCACCCTGAATGGTTGTGCCGCCGCTGCTGTATATGTCATCAACTAAAAGGCCAGTTTTGCCTGCTACATTACCTGAAAAATCGATAATGCGTGTTTCCTTGTCATTAATCCGTTCTTTGGCAATGCCAAACATATACGGAATGTCTTCAACCGCATTTTTCATTGTGACGCCATCAAACGCAGTTCCTTTATAAAGGCTGATGCCGACTTTCTTTGCGCGGGCAATACCGAAATCCGAAGCTTTGTTCAGTCCATCGGGAGAACCACAGGCAACCATCCAATCACCTGACGGATCAACAACGTCATGATCGCGGGCAAAATTGGCCGCGACAAAATCGGCAATGCTGATGAAGTGCGAATTCGCAGCGGTAAAATAATCACGGTAATGTTTAACACCGTCGCGTGAGTGCGGATCAAAACCGACGACCGTGTCGGCACCTTCCTGCTTTAAACGTCTGGCATAATTCCTTCCGGAAATAGCATTGCGCTGAGATATTTCTTCGCCGTTACTGTTAACTTTTCTGAATCTTCTATCATTACGCATGAAGGGCAAATGCGGTGCAATAACTGTAATGCTGCCGACACCATAAGCATCTTTTAAATCATAAACACCGTCAAGCAAGCTGGTGGCACGGCTGGAGGTATTATCACCACTGATGGAGTGAACAATCGTGATATGCGCTCCTTTAAGATCTTTTTCTATTTCTTTCTTTTCGGCTTCCGAAAGATTTTGTTCAATCGGGTGGTCTGGCAATTTGCCATCCACGAACAGCTCGAAAATAGATTCGCCGTCGCCGAATGTGCCGAAACGCGACTGAATGACATTTGTCGGGGCTGTAATCGTTAAATTCGGGTTTTGGCCGAATTCCCCTAAAATACCGCTGGCAATGGCTTCTGATGTTCTGCCGACCAATATGTAGTGTTTTTTAGACATAAGCTTCCTTCAATTAGCCGCCGACTATAAGAAAGGTTAACAGAATATGTCAATTAAATATTTGCAAAAACAGGCTTAAAAATCAAAAATCACGCATTTCCTGCATTCTTGACCAAATCTTCCACCACCGACGGGTCGGCAAGGGTGGAGGTATCACCCAGATTGGCCGTGTCACCGGCCGCTATTTTTCGCAGGATTCTGCGCATAATCTTGCCTGAACGGGTCTTGGGAAGGCCGGGGGCCCACTGAATAACGTCAGGGGTGGCAATCGGTCCGATAATCTTGCGCACCAAGGCGATAATCTCCGCCTTAATGGCATCATTCGGTGTGCATCCTTCACACAGCGTAACATAGGCGTAAATCCCTTGGCCTTTGATCTCGTGCGGGAAGCCGACAACGGCTGCCTCCGCCACGGCTTCATGTTCGTCAATGGCGCTTTCAATTTCGGCGGTGCCCAGACGGTGGCCTGAGACGTTAATCACATCATCCATGCGTCCCGTAATCCAGTAATATCCGTCTTCGTCGCGGCGGGCGCCATCGCCCGTAAAATATTTTCCCGGAAAGGTCGTAAAATAGGTTTCGACGAAGCGTTTGTGATCGCCATAGAGCGAGCGCATTTGTCCCGGCCAGCTGTCAAGAATACAAAATGCGCCTTCGGCTTTGCCTTCCAGAATATTTCCTTCACTATCAACGATGGCAGGTTTGATACCGAAAAACGGGCCGCAGGCCGATCCGGGTTTGGCAGATGTTGCACCGGGAAGCGGGGTCATCAAATGGCCGCCGGTTTCTGTTTGCCACCATGTATCAACAATAGGGCAATGGCCGTTGCCGACAACATTGTAATACCAATGCCATGCTTCACTATTGATAGGTTCCCCGACGGTTCCGAGAACACGGAGGGATGAGCGGTCTGTCTTTGTAACAAATTCATCACCCGCTTTAATCAGGGAGCGGATTGCGGTCGGCGCCGTGTAAAAGCTGTTCACTTTGTGTTTATCGACAATCTGCCAAAAACGTGACCAGTCGGGGTAATTCGGAACCCCTTCGAAAACAAGGCTGACCGCGCCGTTCGCTAGGGGGCCGTAGACGATATAGCTGTGCCCTGTGACCCAGCCGACATCGGCGGTGCACCAATAAACATCGCCTTCCTTATAATCAAAAGTAATC
>DAOPJS010000047.1:0-7784 GCA_035399785.1 Alphaproteobacteria bacterium | reverse complement strand
CAGTGTTTTCAGGCCGATTGCAAGGGCGGATCATCGCCTGAAATATAAATGGCAAGGAGAAATCGGAGGGATAGATTCGTTTATGACGACGGGCAGCGGAATTGATTTGAAGGCTTATTATCCTGCCCTGTCCTGCATCGATAATCCTGTTTTTTATGCGGTTAAAAAAATGACGGAGAGAAACGGCGGTAATAATGTCGCGCCCGTCATGGTATTTGCCCGTGCCGTTTTGAATGACGGCACAGATGGCCGCGGTCCGCATATTCGTTATTTAATTGATGAGGCGGCGCAGGTCAGTGAATGGAACCATGAACACCGCAACAGTGATGAGGCAACGTCGCATCAGCAACCACCGCCCGCCCCTTATGATTCGCCGCTGTTCTTACATTACAGGCGTTAAAGAATAAATTTGCTTAAATCGGCATTTTCGGCCAGATCGGAAACGCCTTCCTTGACGTCTTTCTTATCTATAATAATGTTTTCGCCGCTGCGATCAGACGCTGTATAGGAAATATCATCCAGTAATTTTTCCATGACAGTAAGCAGGCGGCGCGCGCCGATATTTTCAACTGTTTCGTTTACTTCGAACGCGACGCGGGCAATCTCTTTAATCGCTTCATCGGTGAAGGTCAGATTTACGCCTTCGGTACCGATCAAGGCTTTGTATTGTTTAATCAGACAGCTCTCGGTTTCGGTCAGGATACGGACAAAGTCCTCTTCCGTTAAGGCGCGCAGTTCCACACGGATCGGCAGGCGCCCTTGAAGTTCCGCCAAAAGATCCGAAGGTTTGGAATAATGAAATGCGCCGCTGGCGATAAATAAAATATGATCTGTTTTGACAATGCCGTGCTTGGTGGTAACGGTTGTCCCTTCAATCAAGGGCAGCAAATCACGCTGCACCCCTTCGCGGGAAACATCACCGCCGCGGGCATCCTGACGCACGGCAATTTTATCAACCTCATCAATGAAGACGATGCCGTTTTGTTGAACCAAATCCAGCGCTGTTTGTACAATCTTGTCTTCATCGAGAAGTTTGTCTGCCTCTTCTGTCATCAAGACATCATAGGAATCAGCCACAGTCATTTTTTTACGTTTGGTACGCCCGCCCATTCCTTTACCGAAGATATCACCGATGCTCATCATACTGACCGAGGCACCGGGCATGCCGGGAACGTCAAACATATTCCCCAGCGGGTTGGAATTATCTTGTAAGTCCAGCTCAATTTCTTTGTCGTTAAAGTCACCTTTTCGCAGTTTTTCACGGAAGGAATTACGGGTAGCTTCACCTGCATCTTCCCCGACCAGCGCGTCCAAAACGCGCTCTTCAGCATAAATTTCCGCCTGCGCTGTGACGGTTTTACGCATTTTATCGCGCACCATATGAATGGCGTTTTCAACCAGATCACGGATAATGGATTCGACATCTTTACCGACATAACCGACCTCGGTAAATTTCGTTGCTTCTACTTTAACAAACGGCGCCTGTGCCAGTTTTGCCAGACGTCTTGCGATTTCAGTCTTACCCACACCTGTGGGACCGATCATCAAAATATTTTTCGGATAAACTTCCTCCTGCAAAGCAGGGTCGAGTTGCATACGGCGCCAGCGATTACGCAGCGCGATGGCGACTGCCCGCTTGGCATCTTTTTGGCCGATAATATTTTTATCCAGTTCGTGAACAATTTCACGCGGTGAAAAAGCAGGCACACCCGCAGAGTCTTTTATAGTGTCAGTCATTAATTTACTTCGTATTAAAGTTTCTCAAGAACGATATTATGATTAGTGTAGACACAAATATCGGCCGCAATATCAAGCGCCTTGCGGGCAATTGCTTCGGCGTCCATATCTTCACGGTCAATCAGCGCGCGTGCGGCCGCCAAGGCAAAATTTCCGCCTGAGCCGATGCCGATAATACCGTCTTCCGGCTCGACGACATCACCCGTTCCCGAAAGAATAAGGGAGGTATCTTTATCGCAGACGGCCATCAGGGCCTCTAAGCGCCTTAAATATTTATCGGTGCGCCAATCCTTGGCCAGCTCGACACAGGCGCGGGTTAATTGCCCGGGATGTGCATCCAGTTTTGCTTCCAACCTTTCAAACAAGGTAAAAGCATCGGCAGTCGCGCCGGCAAAACCGGCGACAATTTTACCGTCTTTACCCAGGCGGCGGACTTTTTTTGCGTTTGATTTCATGACCGTCTGTCCCAGAGAGACCTGCCCGTCCCCCGCGACGACAACGTCATTACCTTTTCGAATTGCCAATATTGTTGTCATGTCGTATGAAATGCCTTGTAGAGAGCGCCACGTCAAGGAAAACATAAAGGAAAAATCATGGCAGACCGTACAGCGAAAATCACCCGTGATACCAATGAAACGAAGATTAAGGTTGTGCTTGATCTGGATGGTCAGGGCAAAGCCGATGTCAAAACGGGTTTGGCTTTTTTCGATCATATGCTGGAACAAATCGCCAAGCATGGCTTGATGGATTTAACCCTGCATTGTGACGGCGATCTGGAGATTGATGCCCACCATACGGTGGAAGATTGCGGTTTGGCGCTGGGGGAAGCGGTTAAACAGGCGCTGGGTGATAAGCGCGGTATCCGCCGTTTTGGTCATGCGTACGTGCCGATGGATGAATGCTTAAGCCGTGTGGCGCTGGATATTTCCAACCGCCCCTATAGCATCTGGAATGTAAAATTCACTATTGATCGTCTGGGCGAAAATATGGAGACGGAATTATTCGGCCATTTTTTCCACTCAATCGCCCAAAGTGCAGGCTTAACATTGCATTGTGAGAACCTGTACGGTGAAAACAACCACCATATTGTTGAAAGCGTCTTTAAGGCTTTTGCCCGCGCCCTCAAAATGGCGGTTGAGCATGATCCGCGCGCGGCAGGCATTCTGCCGAGCACCAAAGGCGCGCTATAATAGTTGACATAATTTAAATTATTGGCTTTTAATATTTTCCTTATAAATAGAGGGAAATAATGAAACTGGTCAGTGAAATCACGGCAACAAGATCGGCCCTATTGATTATTGACGCCCAGAGGGCGCATTGTGACCCTCATTACCCGCGCGGGATGGGAAGTCAGGAAACATCGGCCATTTGTAGTGCAATCAATAAACTGGCGGAAGAATTTCGCCGCGCCGGCCGCCCTGTCTATTACATTTATCTGAATCCGCAGGAATACAGACACAACGATTTACATGATCTGCATTGGGCCTATGGCGGGCCGCATAAAATAGAAATCGCCCCTTCTGATCGTATTATCAGGAAAATTAAAGAATCTGCCCTGTCACAAGAAACGCGGGCACGCGTTTTGGCCTGTCTTGCTGAAGACAGCGTTGATAAGCCCTATATTGCCGGCTTTCATATTCCGATGTGCGTCCGTGCAAATGTTTTCGACTTCGTTGATCTGGGTTTTGATACAGGCGTTCTGGAAGGGCATATCGGCAGCGGCTGGCCGATTAATCCCCGCAAAAATGAGGCGGCCTTGGCAGAAATGAAGGCCAAAGGGGCAAAATTTATTGCGCCCTATGTATGATTTCTATCCCGAATGACGTTGCCATGGGCAGGAAAGCCCTCATAATCAGTCAAAGTTGTCACTGAATCTTTTAATCCGTCAAACCCCTCCGCCGTCATTTTGGCGATGGATGTGCGTTTAAGAAAATCCCAAACAGACGTACAGCTGTAACTATGGGCTTTTCCGCCTGTCGGTAAAACGTGATTAACACCAATGCCGTAATTACCAAAGGATGAGGGCGTATTTTCACCGATCAGGATTTCCCCCGCATTAAGCAGCTTAGGAACGACTTCATCAGGGTTTTCAACCTTTACCAGTAAATGTTCGGTCGCATAGTCGTTACAAAAATCAATCGCTTCGTCGATTGAGCCGGTCAAGATAATACCGCCGTAATTCGCCATATTGGTCTGCAGCCAGCCGCGCTGGGGCTGCGGCAGTTTATTGATTTCGACGGGCAAATTCTGCTGCACGTATGCCGCCAGCTTTTCGTCGTGGGTAACGAGCAGAGCGGCAGAATCAGGGCCGTGTTCGGATTCATTGAGCATATCAAGTACGGTATTATGCGGATCGGCGCTGCCATCGCAAAGAATAATAGATTCTGAAGGACCTGCGGGCATGCCCGGATCAATCACGCCGCTTAAGAGTTGTTTTGCCGCGGCGACGTAAGGTGACCCCGGTCCCAGCACTTTTTTAACGGCCGGAATACTTTGTGTGCCATAGGCAAGGGCGGCGACAGCCTGCGCTCCGCCTACCTTATAGACATTTTTGATACCTGACACTTCTGCGGCATAAAGTAACGCGTCCCCGATTTTTCCATCAGCCCGTGGCGGCGTTACCATCACTACATCAGCAACGCCGGCCAAGGTCGCAGGGATGCCGAGCATGTAAACGGCAGAAGGATATTGGTTTTTACCCCCCGGCACGTACAGTCCGACAGAGGTAATGGGGGTTACTTTTTCACCCGCAAAGACGCCGGGCTGGATTTCAACCAGCCATTCACGGTCTTTTTCCATACGATTCATTTGTTCCTGATGGAATTTCCGTACATTTGCCGCGCAATGATCAATCGCTGATTTTACTTTTGGATCAAGGGTTTGGCGTGCTTCAGCGAATTCTACTTCGCTGACTTTCAGGGAGGTGAGATCGGCCTTATCGAATTGCCGTGCAAAATCCAGCAAGGCGGCGTCTCCCTCGGCTTGCACACGGGCGATAATCGGGCGTACTTGCGCCATGACGGCGTCTATATCTGCTTCCGATCGGCGCATAACACGCTGCCGCGCTGCCTCGTCTGTCTCAGACCATCGATAAAAGCCGATATCCATTTGTCTTGTGCCCTTTTTTAAGTTATTGAGAGTGCTTGTTTTAAGCATGTTTTGGAGCTTTAGGCAATTATGAGCGATAAAAATAACAAGGTGGCGATTATTGATTACGGTTCGGGCAATTTACGTTCCGCTGCCAAGGCATTCGAACATGTTATCGCTGAAAACGCCCTGGATTTTGAGGTTGTCGTCACCAGTAATCCCGATGATCTGCGCCGCGCCAGTCATATTGTTTTACCCGGTCAAGGGGCATTCGGTGATTGCATGAACGGTCTTAAGGCCGTCACAGGAATGATTGAGGCGCTGGAGGAAGAGGTTCTGGCTCGTAAAAAGCCGTTTTTAGGGATTTGTGTCGGTATGCAGCTTTTGGCGACACGGGGGCTTGAATACGGTGACCATGCGGGTTTAGGCTGGATCGAGGGGGAGGTTCTGCCGATTTCCCCAAAGGATAAAAGCCTGAAAATTCCGCATATGGGCTGGAATGTTGTCACCTTTACGCAAGGAACAACCCATCCTGTCTTAAAAAACCAGCAAAAAGACGGAGCGCATTTCTATTTTGTTCATTCTTTTATGTTTAACTGTAAGAATAAGGATCATGTTTTCGGGCAGGCGGATTATGGCGGTGATGTAACGGCCATCGTCGGAAAAGCGAATGTTTTAGGGGTGCAATTTCATCCGGAAAAGTCGCAGGAAGCAGGGCTCATGCTTTTAAATGATTTTTTACTTTGGAATCCGTGACCAAAGACGTTAAAACATCGGACGAGCAAAATATAATTTAAGCTTATAAGGGGAAAAATGAGCGAGAATATAAAATCAGTCAACGAACCGACTATTGGCGTCGAATATGTTGAAGAACAACTTTCCGAAAACGATCTGAATGATCTGTGTGATGCAACTGATGCCGCGATTGAAGGCGGCGGCGGTTTTGGCTGGGTTGAGCTGCCCGCCCGTGAAATTTTAGAAAGTTATTGGCGCGGCGTTATTACTGCCCCGACACGGCAATTATTTGTTGCCAGATTGGATGGTGTTATATGTGGTACAACGCAACTTGTTTTGCCGCCGAAAAATAACGAAGCACAAGGTCACGCCGTACAACTGACGACAAACTTCGTTGCACCATGGGCGCGTGGCTATGGCCTTGCTAAAATGCTGCTCGAAGAAGTAGAGAAAAAATCCGTCATTGACGGCTATGCGGTGATTAATCTGGATGTCCGTGAGACCATGGAAAAGGCCATTTCCCTTTATGAAAGCCTTGGTTACGTCCAGTTTGGCCTGCATCCTTATTCGGTGCGTGCAAAAGGCGAAACCATTCGCAGCCGTTATTACTACAAGGTCATTAACCCTAAATTTTTTGAATAGGTTATTTTACGCCTAAAGCCATTTCATCTTTAAGAGAAGCAGAAAGAATTTTGTGTCCTTCGGCCAGTAAGGCTTTGGCGTGATCGCATCTTTGTTCGGCATAGTAATTTCCAAGAGTGACAGCGGCAATGTGCCGTCCGTTTTGGCGGGAAGTGGCAATCAGGTGATAACCTGCACATTCAAGTGTTCCCGTTTTTAATCCGTCAATATCCATATCTTTTGCAGACAGAAGCGGATTGGTATTTTTATGCCGCCGATCCCCGATAAAAATTTCTCTTTGATTGCTGAAGGCAAACAGCTCGGGATGATTTTTTGCGATGTGAGAAACCAGAAGGCGTAAATCATTGGCAGTCGTAACATTGGCATGCATGTAACCCGTATAGGGAAGATCGCGCGGAACAAGACCGGACGCATTCCAAAATTCGGTTTTCTTCATACCAAGGGCGCGGGCTTTCGGGTTCATATATTCATGGCAAAAATGCCATTCTGTATGGGCGATATGTTCTGCCAAGGCAACGGCAAGATCGTTAAAAGAAATCGGCATGCCGACACGGATTGCTTCCAAAGCCGTAACTTCAGTCAACCTTGTCTTAGGCGGGCGAATTTTTTGTGCGCGCGCGGAAAGCCGAATAATATCATCTTCCTTTAAATGCCCGGCCTTGATCCGGTCCAGCGCGATGGAAAATGTCATTAATTTTGTTAGGGAAGCAGGGTGGATAGGGATGTCTTTTTTGCTTTCATCTAAAATTCTTCCGCTGCCCAAATCAAAAACAATATGGGTGCGTTGCAGATCACGTGGCTCTTCCATTCCAATGCGCCGCGCGGCTTTGGGAAAAACCTTATCCCTTAGGTAAAGTGGTGTTTTCAGGGGCGCGCGATACATAATTTTATTAATCATAAAAATTACGTAAAATCAATAAAATTCAGGCGGCCTATTTTGTACGGCTGGCTTTTTCAGCATGACCGCTGACGCCCATACGTCCTTCCAGAATTTTAGTGATGTCTTGTGGTTTTAAACCCGCATCCGCCCATAAAACCATCAAATGAAAAAGAAGATCGGCAGATTCTTCGGCGAGTTTTTTCTTATCCCCCTGAAGGGCTTCGATACAGGTTTCCACGGCCTCTTCCCCGACTTTTTGGGCGATTTTTGACGTGCCGCGGGCAAAAAGCGAAGCAACATAAGAGTCTGACGGGTCACTGCCTTTACGGCTTTCAATTACGTCGAATAATTTATTCAGTGTTTCTTGTGTCATCTCAGGCAACCTCTCTGATAGGAATATTATGTTTGGCCATTTCGGTTTTGACTTCTTTAATAGTAAATTCCCCGAAGTGAAAAATAGAGGCAGCGAGAACAGCGGAGGCACCGCCAATTTCTATGCCATCTACCAAATGTTGTATAGTGCCAACTCCTCCTGATGCGATAACGGGAATTGAAACGGAACTTGAAACCGCTTTAGTAAGTTCTAAATCAAAACCTGATTTTGTACCGTCTTTATCCATAGACGTCAGAAGAATTTCTCCTGCGCCGTAATCAGCCATTTGTTGCGCCCATTTCAGGGCGTCAATACCTGTTTCTTTACGTC
>DAOPJS010000046.1:0-7792 GCA_035399785.1 Alphaproteobacteria bacterium | reverse complement strand
TCATCAGGCAGTCCGATGGGCTTTTTCAAAAAAGGCCCTGCCGAACAAGCCCCCGCCGCGGCGGCCACCCCTGTTTCGCCCCCTCCACCACCGCCGCCTGCTGCAGATTCAGGGCAGGCTTCTTCAGGCGGAGACGCGTCGGGCAGTCCTGCAAACCCGATGGGTTTTTTCAAACCCGGTGCCAAAAAAGAGGAAGACGGGTCATAAAACCGTTATTTTGGTATTCAAGACCACTGGAATATATTTCGGAAATAGGGCTATAATAAAAACATGAGTAAAATAATCGCAGCATGTTTGATGTTAGCGGCGCAGACCTATTCTGTGCCACCGGCCGTTCTTGTCGGGATTTATCAGGTCGAAGGCGGCACTCCCGGACAGGCTGTCGGCCCAAATGATAACGGCTCTTACGATTTAGGTCCGATGCAGATTAACACGGTCTGGATTCCTCAATTGGCAACCCAATGGGGTGTATCAAATAACACGGCTTTGCGCTGGGTAAAGGACGATCCGTGCACGAATATGGGGGTTGCGGCGTGGATTTTGCGCAATCATATCAATGAAACGGGTAATTTATCGCAGGCAATTGCTCATTATCATTCCCGCACGCCGCGCTATGGTTATGCCTATAAAGGCCGCGTAATGACAGCGATGCGGGCGAAAGGTTTGCTTCGTGATGAGGCGACGCGCTAAGATAGGCGAAGCGGTCAGAAAACACTGCCTATAACTATGCTGTCTTCTCTTGTCCTTAAAGGGGCAAGCCGCTAAGCTAACCATGATAAACCAATGAGTCGCTCTGATTTCACGCGTATGAAAAATATAGAAAAAATTGTAAAAAAACGTCTTTCTCTTGGGGCTGCTGTCTGTGCTGTGGGTATTCTTCTGGCCGGATGTACAGGTTATAAGAAGACGGAAGTTCGTGATCCGCAGGTGGTGACGTCCCCTGATAAGGTGTCGTTAATGTTGGCTGAAGCCGCCGATAAAGCATCCAATGCGCTGGAAGAACTGGCAGCTGTGGAACAGGCACGCTCCCCTGCTGTTGCAGTTCAGCCGATTCATAATGCGCCGCCTGAATTGATGCGTGCGATGACAATTAACTGGATCGGCCCTGCCGAACAATTAACCAAAAAATTGGCGGATCGCGCCAGTTATACATTTCTGGCCGTCGGTGATAAGCCGCCCGTTCCTTTAACTGTCAGTATTGATGCCGAAAACGAACCCGTTATCGACTTACTTCGTGATGTCGGATTGCAGCTTGGTGTTCGCGCCGATATCAAAGTAGACAGTACCCGCCGTATGATTGAATTACATTATGCGCCTGTGACGGGTCTGGGGAGGTAATTCTTCCATGAAGCCGCTTTTATCCATTTTGGTTTTCTTCGCCGCTGTTTGTATTTTCAGCGTATCAGCACATGCGACAATGAGCGCTGTGGGTGAAGCGCCGCCCTCTATGGATGAGCTGGTTAATATTCGTAAAGAAAATAAAGTGGTCGACAATGAGTCACCGCTGCCGCTTAATATCAAAGCCGATGCGCAAAAAGAGGCCGCCCTTTCTTATGGCGCACGTGGTGGTTTAGCCTGGCGGACATGGCATATCCGTAATGAGATGGAGACCCGTGCACGTTATCTGGATAAAGTTTTTGATTTTCGCCAGCTTCTTATTCCTGCCCCTTCAGGTTTGCTTATCGAGCCCCCTGTTATTGGCGAGGCGATGGATGCCATGCTGATTGATAACAAAGGAATGGAGGCAGCCGTTGCTGACCGTGTTTTGGCAATTGGCCAGAATGCCCGTATTGTCAGTGCCCCGCGTACATGGCGTTCCTATTTAGAGCGTCAGTGGGGAGATATTGAACCGCCGCCCGATATTTTGCGCCCGGCAGATGAGGAAGAACGTAAAATCTGGAAAAAAAATATTACAGAAGGGTGGGAGCTTGGTGTTGAGCAGGCGGATGAGATTTTTCAAGCGGACTTAAATAAATTAATTGCCGATTACCAAGGAATGGTGCGCTACCGTTCCTTATTGGCGCAGGGGATGGTATCACCACCTTATGCCCTTCAGGTTGATCGCGGCGTTACCGGCGGCGGTGATGAAATGCGTATCGGTGATCGCGCGCTGTCATTGACAGAGCTTCCTAAACTTCAAACCGGGTATCAAGAATGGCAATCCGTAAACCGGTAAGTCTTCTTAAAGGCAAAGATAATATTGCAGAAACGTGGCCCCATGAACCACCGCGCTTCACCGATGATCAGGTAGATGATTTCCTTCTTTGGTGCGTCAAAAAAAATTCGTCCGATATCACGATACAAACAGATCGGCCGGTTTATAACGAAATTTACGGGGTTTTGTATCCCGGGACTTTCCGTCCGATTGATGCGGCGGATATGAATGTTTTTCTGACAAAAATTTATGGTCCCGAAGCGGGCGCCCGTTTGGCAGGGGGGAATGACCTCGACCTGTCTTACGAAATCCGCCCTGACCGATACACCCGTATTCGTTTTCGTGTGAATGTGACGGCTGTTTTATCGCGCGGCCGTGACTCCGCACAAATTACGATGCGTGTTTTGCCGAATGAACCGCCGACCATGACGGATTTGAATGTTGAAAAAGACATTATCAATTCGTGGAATCCGCGTCAGGGGATGGTGATTATTACCGGTCCGACAGGATCAGGTAAAACGACGTTGCTGGCAGCAGGTATCCGCATGCTTTTGGAGCGTAAACGCGGTTGCGGTAAGGTTGTCTGTTATGAATCGCCTATCGAATATGTTTATGACGCGATTAAATCACCGCGATCATTATTGTCGCAAACCGAAATCCCGCGCCATTTGCCTGATTTTGCGCGCGGCGTTCGAAATGCTCTGCGCCGTAAACCCAATATCATCCTCGTCGGGGAGGCGCGTGATAAGGAAACAATTTCCGCCTCGATCGAGGCAGCACAGACAGGCCACACGGTCTTTACCACGACCCACACAATCGGGGTTGCCGCGACAATCCAGCGTATGGTCTCGACCTTTGAGCCGAATGAGCGTTCGGAGCGGGCTTATGCCCTGATGGAGACAATCCGCCTGGTTGTGACCCAGACATTGGTGCCAAAGGTTTCCGGTGGCCGCTTAGGTGTACGGGAGTGGATGCGTTTCACCGATGATGTCCGTGACAAGCTGATGGATATGGATTTTAAAGACTGGCCGTCAGAAATTCAAAGAATTCTGCCGTTATACGGCCAAACAATGGCCAAAAGCGCCGAAATATTCTTTGAAAAAGGTGATATTGACCGCCGTACCTATATTATGCTCTCCAGTTCTACCGGCGCCGGCGGCGGCGATTAATCATATAAAATTTGTATTTAGGATTTTATTGGGTAAAATATCCTTTGTTTCACCGTTCTTCTGAAGAAAATCCGGTAATTGATGAATAAATTGTTTTTCAAGATTGTTTTATCTTTGGGCTTGTTGGCTGCGCTTTTGCTCAATATGGATGTCGATGCCCTGAAAAATGCTTCGCATCTGGTCAAGGCCTCGGCGTGGGGATATGCGCTGGTTTTTATTATTGCTCAGCTGCTTTTGCTCTCTCTGCGCTGGATGTATCTGGTTAATGTGGGTCGCTATCGTATGAATTATGCCGAAGCGCTGGAAATTACCGTGGCCAGTTTGGTTGCCAATCTTGTTTTTGTGACAACAATCAGCGGGATTGTCGTTCGCGTTGCAATGGCTATTCAGTACGGCGCCTCTCTCTTTAAATCTATTTTTGCGACGGCGATTGACCGTTTGATGACTTTGGCGGCGCTGTTGCTTCTGACAACAATTTTTCTACCATCATTAGCGCTGTATGTTGATCTGCCGCTTCATAAAAATATCAGTATGTTGATTGGCGCCTTGATGCTGGTCATGTTTGTTTTTACACCTATGATCACTTTGGCGATTGTTCGTAAATTACCTAATTTCTCGCTCTCTCAAGCTAATATTCGTTCGGGTATCCGTTATTTACAGTTGCTTTTGAATAACAATGTTTTGCTGGGAAAAATATTGTCCGTCAGCTTGTTGGCGCAGCTGTGTTTCTTCTTGGCGGTATACCATATTGCGATTAGTGCGGGCGTGTCGCTGTCATTTCTGCAGATTATGATTGTTCTGCCCGCTATTGCCATTATCTCCAGTATGCCGTTCAGCTTTGGCGGGTGGGGACTGCGTGAAGGGGCGTTTGTCTATGGTCTGGGGATACTGGGCGTTCCTATGGAGACAGCGTTTTCCATCTCTGTACAAATTGGCCTGGTTAGTTTGGTGGCCACAGTTTTAGCAGGAATTCCGACGCTGATTACATCCAATTCACCATTTCGCCAAGCACAAAAAATTGCGGTTAAACGCGAAGATTCTTAATAATGACAGGTAAATTAAAACCAAGCATGAAAAAGCCTTTTCAGGGCTTTTTTATTCTCTTGGCCATTGCCGCTCAAATACAGATTACACTTTTTACCAATGAAAACTATGCCGGCCTCAGGGTAAATCTGGCTGATTTATTTTTACCTTTTATGGGATTATTTGTAATCGTAAGTCTGTTTCTTAAACAGACAGATTGGCCGAAATTTCAA
The DNA here is from genome assembly GCA_035399785.1 of Alphaproteobacteria bacterium. Classification (GTDB taxonomy): domain Bacteria; phylum Pseudomonadota; class Alphaproteobacteria; order Micavibrionales; family Micavibrionaceae. The sequence continues at coordinate 3,212 of DAOPJS010000046.1, read as the reverse complement.
ATTAAAAAACCTTATCTGTGGCTGGCGATTTTAAGTGCCGTTTTATTATTTTCGCTGATAAACGGGTATTTTATCTATGGCACAGTCAGCAAATGGGCGCTGATTAATAAATTTATCGGTTGGTTCATTTTGTCGGGCTATTTTCTGTTGGGGGCGTGGCTTGTTTATAATTCCTCCAAGGATTGTTTGTTCTTATTTATCCGTATTTTTGTTTATTTCTTTACTGCCGTGATCACGATTAATTGTGTTATGGCCATTTTGGAATTTTATGATCTTACCTATGATCTTTATCGGCTGTATTTTCCTATTGAAGGACTCATGGCGAATAAAAATGCGCTGACGTTCCTTTTTTTGACTGTTCTTGCCATGGCAAATTGTTTTTATTCGGTTTTGTTTTCAAAAAAATTTATTCTCTATCTGTGGTTTTTATTACCGATTTTTATGTTGTGTACCGGCACCAGAGCAGGAATTTTGGCCTTAATCGCTCTGGGCGCGATGTTTGTAATATTACGCCGTACAAATTTTGCATGGAAAGAAGCGTTTATAGGGCTTGCATTAAGCGCAGTCATAATTTTGCCAACTGCTTATTTTTCCAAAGATAATATTTTTGGACTCTATGAGGTGACTATTCATCCTTCGAAGCCGGTTATAGAGGTCACCAAAACAGGTGAAGAAAAGGCCTATTTCAAGGGAGATTCCTACCGTTTAAAAATTCTGGAGACAGCAAAAAATATGATTTTGACCCATCCTGTTAGCGGGTCGGGTTTGGGATCTGCGGCGTATGAACAGGAAAAGCAATGGGGGCAGTATTACGCCGTTATTGATTGCACCCCGTTATGGCTATGGGCTGAAAGCGGACTTATTGGTTTGGGTTTGTTTTTGGGATTTTATTTTCTTTGTTTTAAGGCGTTGTGGCAAAACAGTTTCAACGGCGATATGGATCAAAATATCCGTTTTTTCAGCCAGAGCGTTTTACTGGTTTTGGTTATTTTTTCGGTTATGTGCCTGTTTCACGAAATTCTCTACACACGGTTTTTATGGCTGTTGATGGGGATGGGGCTAGCATTTCCGATGATTTCGGGTAAAATCAGAAGCTGATTTTGCGTTCCAACCATATTCAAGGGTAAAATAACCGGATGGGAAGTGTAGAAGATACCGCCGAAGAGAAGGTCAACTGGCACTGGCGCAATTCAATGCGCCCGACACGCTTTTTTGCCATGGACGCGCGCGCGGCCATTCCATATTTTATTCTTCTTGTTTACTTCCGCCCCATCAGCCTGTTCCTGACATTTGTCAGTACAGTGGTTTTTGTCGGATTGGAAAAGCGTGGTCTTACCTTTCCTGCTGCTTTGCGGGCTTTGCGATCGTGGCTGAACGGCCAACACCGCCCAGGATGGGTTTCTCATCGTCACCGCCGTTGGATTGATCACGGTTGATCTACGCGGTCGTGGGTGTTTTCCCGAATATACTTGTCTTTTGGGTCCTATCACGATAATTTCGAACAATATTCCTAAATAATAAGAGCCATTTCAGGATTTATTGATGAAACGCCCCGTTTTTCTTGGTTTATTAAGTTGTGTGACGGTTTTTTCGGCTGTGCCTGCGGCGTATGCCGGGTTTGAATGGACGCCGCCTGCCACACAGCCTGCGCCAAGTTCGGAGATTGAACAGCAATATCGGGGTGATATGAATGCCAATGCGTCTATGAACGGAGCGGGCGGTTTTCCTGCCGCCGCGGTAGATTCTGAGCCTTTGGGAACAGGCGCGCCGACACAGATATTACCGGATTCATACTATCAACAACCGCCGCCACAGCAAATGGCGCCGCCTGCCGCGCCGCTGCGCAATTTATCCGGACAGGGGCTGCATATTGATCCCTATCCGCTGAGAAATCCGAATGGTCGTGGGCAGCCTGTGGAGTTGAGTGCAAATTCCGTCAATCAGGCCATGGTTGAAGAGGCCCGCGTCTTAAACCCGTTAAAATTAGGAGCGGGTTTAAAAACGGGCGCTCAGCCAACGCCTGCTGCTATGCCCTCTGCGGAAGGTATGGCGAATATTCCACGCGGACCGATAGAATCAGGCTCCCTAACACCGATGATGGGCGGGGAACCTGCCCCTTTACCGGGTATGGCGCAAAATATGGGAATGCAACAACAGCCGATGGCGCCCATGAGACAATTTGCCGAAGCGGTCGGCTTTGGCAAGGAATTGCCGCTGGCTTTGGCGTTGTCGCAGGTTATTCCTTCGGATTTCAGTCACAGCTTTGCCGCAGGCGTAGACCCCAGTGTGACGGTATCTTGGGAAGGCGGTAAACCATGGAATGAGGTGCTCAGCGATATGCTGCGGTCGCAAAATATGACGGCGACGATTATCGGCAATAATGTCACCATTCAGCCGATGGCCAGCCTGTAAGGCAGAGATTATCTGCCTAAGAAATTCACCAATGTCAGATCGGAGATTAAGGCGGTCACACTGAAAGATGCTTCCAGCCCGACCTGAACCTGTTGTAATTTAGCGACGGTTTCTGTCAGGTCGATATCTTCCGTTTCCCCGATAATACTTTGCAGCGAGTTTTTCTGATAAACATATTGTTGTTTAATGTTATCTGTTTGCGCCTGTACCAAATTGATCTTGTTTTCCTGTCCTGCCAAGGCATCAACGGCGTTTGTAATTGTTTTCGCCAGATCATTGATGACCTGAAAGAAATTATCCTGACGCTCTTGTGGTGGCCACGGTGCTTGTTCCAGTGCTGTATTGGGCGGTATCGGCGTATTCAGCGCCCCGGGAGCGTGTTCGGGGGGCGGCATGTTTTTCAAGACACCAATCGCAATGACAAGGTCTTTCATTCCCGGTGTATTGGCGAGAACCGTATAATCAAAGTCAGAATTTTCATCAACGCGCACCCGCACATCACCCGTTGTACCGCTGGCAATTGCCGTAGAATAACCAAGGATATTTTCATCTGTATTGTGGTAGGCAGCGATGAATTCATCTGTTGAAATCAACCCTGCGCCCCAATCGCCAATGAACCCTGATACTTCGCTGGGGGTGACCAGATCTGTATCGTCATAACGAAATGTTCCTAAAAAGGTATCAAACAATCCTTTATCTTCGATCGGTTTAATTCCTGAATCCGATCCCGCAAACAAGTAACGATCACCGTCTTTGGCATTCATCATATCCATGATGTAGTCATAGACATCTCTTGCAAG
>DAOPJS010000045.1:0-7807 GCA_035399785.1 Alphaproteobacteria bacterium | reverse complement strand
GGTTGCTTGGCGGCTTCGCAGGACCAATATAAATATTGCTCCGTTCCCGGCGATAGGGTGGAGTGCCAGAAATAAAGGGTCATATCGAAATCATAATCGCTCATCCGCCCGCGATAGGCGGCGCTGTCCAAAACGCGGACATTGGGGGTAATGCCCATTTTTTCCAAATTGCGTTTATACGCCAAAGCAATTTTTTCATTGGCAGGATCGTCGAGCAGAATTTCAAAACTCATCGGCTCCCCGGTTTTTTCATTGACGCGCTTACCGTCTTTTATAACCCACCCGTTTTTCGTCAGTAAATCATCGGCGATTTTTAATAAAGCGCGGCGGTCTGTGGTGTGTTTTTCATTACCGGTATCAGGGATGTAGGATAAATCGGTATTGGGAAAGTACGTCCCGTTTCTCAGGAAAGGAACGCCAAGGCGTTTATATTTGCCGTAGAAGAAATTTTTATTCATCCAGTCAAAATCAAAAATGATGTTCAGTGCCTGTCTGACCTCGATATTATCAAACGGCGGGCGGCGGGTGTTGAAGATAAATCCGCGTATTTTTTCGGCGCGGCCATGTTTAATTTCTTCTTTAATAACCTTGCCTTCCTCTAACGCAGGGAAATCATAGTTTTTATTCCATTTTCCGGCGTCCCATTCGCGGCGCAGGTTTAAATCCCCTGTCTTAAAACTTTCAAACGCAACCGTATCATCACGAAAATATTCATAGATAATCTTGTCGAAATTATTATGCCCTTTATTGACCAGAAGGTCTTTTGCCCAGTAATCGGGAACGCGTTCGTAAACAATCCGTTTCCCGGGGTCTGCCTCTGCAATTTTATAAGGTCCGCTACCTAATGGTGGTTCCAGCGTCGTGGCATCGAAAGTTTTTCCTTCCCAGTATTTTTTTGACAGAACGGGCATCAACATAAAGATCATGGCTGTTTCACGGTCATAGCCTTCGCCAAAGGAAAACTTTATCGTGCGTTCATCAAGTTTTTTTGGTGTAGCCAGTTTGTAAATGCGGCGTTGGTTCGGACGTCCGCTTTCTTTCAGCGTTTCAAAAGAAAATAAAACATCATCGGCGGTAATGGGACTGCCGTCATGAAACTGTGCTTTCGGATTAAGGTGGAATGTAACCGATGATCTATCGTCAGGCACTTCCACGCTTTTGGCAATCAATGGATACATGGTAAACGGTTCATCCCAAACCCGCGCCATAAGTTGATCTGTCGTCATGTTTAACCCCTGCGCGGCATTACCCTTAATGGTGTAGGGGTTGAGCGTATCAAAACTGCCGATCGCGGCCTGTTTCAAAACGCCGCCTTTCGGGGCGTTCGGATTGGCGTAATCCAGATGATCATCTTGCGCGGTGTATTTCGGTTTTCCTACCATCGCCATGCCGAATTTTTCTTCGGCAAGCGCCTGTGAAGAAAATAAAAGGATCAGGGCGATCGTCAGGAGTCTGAATATCATGCGGCTTTCTTTTGCTTGGCCAGATCGGCAAGATTGACGGAAGGTCTGGGGCCCATTTGGGCAATCACTTCGGCCGCGGCGATGGAGCCTAAACGTCCGCAGGCATCCATGTCCATACCTTCGGTAAAACCATAAAGGAAGCCGGCGGCATAGGCATCACCGGCGCCGGTACTGTCGACAACCTTAACACCTTTTTCGGCTTCGATATTATAACGATGGCCGCTGTTGATAATGATAGATCCTTTTTCGCTCATGGTCGTCGCAGAAATGGCGCATTTGTTTTTTACAATCTCCAACGCCTCTTCGAGTGTATCGGTTTCATAGAGCGATTGCAGTTCGTGTTCGTTAGCAAAAAGAATATCAACGTGGTTTTGAACCAGATCTTTAAATGCTTCCCGGTGACGGCCGACACAGAAGGGGTCTGATAATGTCAATGACACCATGCGTCCTGCTTCATGGGCAATGCGGGCGGCCTTGATGAATGCTTCCATCGCCTGCGGCGGATCGTACAAATATCCTTCCAGATAGGTAACCTGCGCATTTTTAATCAATTCTTCTTCAATATCGGCAGGGGTTAATTCAACGGCGGCGCCCAGATAGGTATTCATTGTGCGCTCACCATCGGGGGTGACCAAAATCATACAGCGTCCTGTGCCGACGCCGCCTGATAATGGCTTGGTGTTGTAATAAACACCCATGTCTTTCAAACTGGCGGAAAAAGCCTTGCCCAATTCATCTTCGGCAACTTTGCCGATATATCCGCCCTTGCCACCGAAAGAGGCAAAACAGGCCATCGTATTCCCTGCGGAGCCGCCTGACATTTTTGTCGGGCTTTGCATATCACTGTAAAGGTCGAGGGCCCGTTTATCATCAACCAGATTCATCGACCCTTTTTTCATGCCGTGGTCGCGGTCTTGCCTTTCAATATAATCTTCTGTGGTGGTTGCCAGAACATCGACAAGGGCGTTTCCGATAGTAACCAGACCGTATTCAGCTTTAGACATTGATAAAGTTCCTCTAAAAGTATCGTTTTAATTGCGTCATTTGCCCCCTATGTCTATATATTTAGGGGAGAAAGGCAAGGCTTATGGCTAAAAATACCCCACAAAAATCACTGAAAGACAGGGTGGTCGACGCGGCGCTGGCACTGGCCGCGGAAGAAGGATGGAACGATGTTTCTTTTGAACAGATCGCCGCCGCCGCGCAGGCCGATATGGCCGAAGCGCGGGAGTATTTTGATGATAAGACTGATATTTTAGTCGCTTATGGCCGCCGTGTTGATCGTCAGGTTCTGGAGAGCGCGTCTTTTGATGACGAAAATAATATGTCGACCAGAGAAAAGCTTTTTGATCTGCTCATGGAGCGCTTTGATGTATTGAACGAAAATCGTGAGGCGATTGTCTCCATATTATCATCTTTTCGTGGTGATCCGAAACAGGCGGTGGTTAGCCTGCCACATCTGGCAAAGTCGATGACCCGCACGATGGAAGCGGCAGGTGTTGATACCGAAGGGGCCGCAGGCGCCATAAAAGTAACGGGATTAATCGGCGTTTATCTTTATGTCGTCAGAACATGGAAAGAGGATGAAAGCGCGGATATGGCGCGTACCATGGCTGCACTGGACAAGGCGCTGGATAACGCGGAAATGGCTGCTAACAGCTTTAGTGACGGCAGCTTACTCTCCGGCTTTAGCAGCTTATGCAATCGTTTCACCAATAAAGAAAACGAATGAATTTTTTAAAAAGCGATTTTTTCAAAGATGCCCGTCACTTCCAAATCGCTACATTAGGAAGTCTGCTTCTCTTACTTTTATTCTGGAGTGATTTTGCCCCGCGCGTAGAAGTAATCGCCCTGACCGTGGCATCAACAATATTGACCCAGTTTCTGTTTTTTAAATTTCTGAAAATTCCGTCGAACGATTACCGATCCCCCTTTATCACCAGCCTGTCGCTTTGTTTGTTGTTTAAGACAAATATCCTCTGGATTTACCCTCTCGCCGGGGCGGTGGCGATGGCGACAAAATTTTTAATCCGCTGGGACAATAAGCATGTATTCAATCCGGCCAACGCGGCGATTGTATTGGGACTGATCTTGCTTCCCTCTCATGTCTGGGTGTCGCCGGGGCAGTGGGGGAGTGCGGTTTGGCTGGGCTTTGCGCTGATTTCTTTCGCCACCCTTGTTTTGAACAAAGCGGGGCGCGCAGATATTGCCCTGTTCTTTTTGGGAAGCTGGTTTTTGCTGCTTTTTGGCCGTGCAATATGGCTTGGCGACCCGATGGCTATACCGTTTCATAACGCGCAAAGCGGGGCGCTCCTTATTTTTGCCTTTTTTATGATATCTGATCCTATGACAACACCGAATAACCGATGGGGCAGATTGATTTTTGCCTTTATCGTCGCCGCGCTGGCCTTTATTTTTCAATATGGATTCCAGATTCGTGAATCCATATTTTATGCGTTGTTTTTGGTGTGTATGACAACACCGTTAATAGATTATTTTTTGAAGGATCAAAAATACCAATGGAGAAAAGCATGATACGTCTTTCCTTAGTTCTTGTGGCATTAATCGTCCTGATGCCGGCGCAGGCGCAGGCCTTCTGTGGTTTTTATGTCGCCAAGGCCGACGGGAATTTATTTAATGAAGCATCAAAAGTTGTCATGTCGCGTGAAGGTGAGCGCACTGTCATGACGATGGCCAATGATTTCAAAGGGGATGTGGATGATTTTGCGATTGTTATTCCCGTACCGACAGTGATCAAAAAATCACAGGTGAATATTGGTGACAGCAAATTGATTGATCATCTGGATGCCTATACCGCGCCACGTTTGGTTGAATATTACGATGAAAATCCTTGCCATCCACGCATGGAAATGATGGCAATGAGCGCCGCTCCACAAACAGCTATGCGTAAAGGCGGGAGCATGGATGCTGCCGCTAAGGCGCTGGGCGTGACGATCGAAGAAAGCTTTTCTGTCGGGGAATACGATATCCTTATTCTTTCTGCAGAGGAAAGCGACGGCCTGTTTAAATGGCTTAATCAGGAAGGATATAAACTTCCTAAAGGCGCAGAAAAAATTCTCGGCAGTTATATCAAGCAGGATATGAAATTCTTCGTGGCCAAGGTCAACCTCGATGAATTTGAAAGCTCCGGCTATACTTATTTGCGCCCATTACAAGTAGCGTATGAATCCGACAAGTTTATGTTACCTGTCCGTTTGGGAACGTTAAACTCCAAGGGGCCACAGGATTTATTGCTCTTTACCCTGACCAAGAAAGGCCGTGTGGAACCGACCAATTACCGTACAACCAAAATTCCGACAGGGGATGACGTACCGCTTTTCGTTGCCGATGAATTCGGTGAATTTTATAAAGCAATGTTTGCCCAATCCGTTAAGCGTGAAGATATGAAAACGGTTATGCTGGAATATGCATGGGACATGGCATGGTGTGATCCATGCGCCGCCGATCCGCTGCCTGTCGAAGATTTACGCAAACTTGGGGTGTGGTGGTTGGAACAACCTTATGACACACGTCCTATGCCTATGCGCGGCGGAAAAGTGGCTCCCGGTTTCATGCCGCCGCCAAGCGGCCCGGTCAATGCCTTCGTTACGCGTATGCATGTCCGATATGATGCTGAAACTTTCCCTGAAGATATTATGTTGCAAGTGACGGAAGACCGCGAAAACTTCCAGGGACGTTACGTGATGCGTCATCCTTGGACAGGTGAGGCCAATTGTGAAACGGCTGACCAATATTATAAAAGCCTGAAAGAGCGTTTTGAAAATGAAGCCAAGAACCTTGCCCATATGACAGGCTGGGATATCGGCATGATCCGGCGCAAAATGGAATCAAGTGGTCAATCCTTTGATATTAAAGCTGAAATTGATAACACCCCATGGTGGGAACAGATGTGGGATAAGGAAAAATAAGTATAAGGCGGGTAATTTTATTACAAAAAAATCGACCGCCATATATTTTTATTGATTTTTCCCATAATAATAATTTAGCGTCATTTCTGTTTTATAAAAAATAGAGGTGATGTGATGAATGACGTTTCTTTAAACGGCACTGAAAATGCGGCCAAGGTTTCTGATTTTTGTGTGGAATCTTTTCGCGCCGTCTGTGATCAAATTTGGCAATCAACAAACTTTAGAAAACATTTTGATCTTCCTGAAACCCCGTGTGCTGTCCACGCGCAATCAGGTTTGGTCGTGGCCAGAAAATCCGCCACCCCATATGACGCACATGAATATGTCACTTTGGGGCAATTGGGCGAAGACGGAAAAGTAACCTGGCTTGCCAAAGGAAAAACAACATCCAAAAAGCCGATGGAGGCAGAAGTTATTGCCGGCCAATGCCATGTTGCCGTCGGCACAAAGATCGCAGCATTTAAATTAGGATAAATTATCCGGCGCGGCGTTCCAAAACGCGGTGCTCTTTATATAAATCACAGAGGACGCGGACCATAGTGTCAATGTCCTCTTTTTTATGCGCGGCGGTGGCGGTCAGGCGCATACGCTCTGTACCCTTAGGCACCGTCGGATAATTAATCGGTTGAACGTAAATATCATAGCGTTCCATCAATAAATCCGTCACCGCCTTACAACAAACCGCATCGCCAACGATCAGCGGCACGATATGGCTTTCTCCTTGTAGATAAGGCAGATCATTTTTCTCCAGCTCTGCTTTTAAATATTTGGCGTTGCTGTGGGCACGGGCGCGTTCTATTTCCGATGTTTTTAAATATTCCACACTCGCTAAGGCGCCTGCCAGAACCGCAGGGGGCAGGGCGGTCGTAAAAATAAAACCCGAAGCAAAAGAACGCACGGCATCGATCATAACTTTCGATCCGGTGATAAAACCACCCATCAGGCCATAGGCCTTACCGAATGTACCTTCCAATATATCAATACGATCTAATAGGCCGCGTTGCTCTGCAACCCCGCCGCCGCGCGGGCCATACAGACCCACGGCATGAACTTCGTCCAGATAGGTCATGGCGTTATAGCGATCGGCCAGATCACAAATTTCTTTGATGGGTGCAATGTCGCCTTCCATTGAATAAACAGATTCGAAAGCAATGATTTTGGCTCTATCCGGTTGCGCTTGTTGCAGTAATTCTTCCAAATGTTGCAGATCATTGTGGCGATAGATTTTCTTTTCGCATTTGGCGGAGCGCATGCCGTGTATCATCGAGGCATGATTTAATTCATCGGAAAATACAATCGGATTATCGAGCAATTTGATAAGTGTGCTGAGCGCGCCCTCATTGGCGACATAGCCCGAAGAAAAAACCAGTGCGGATTCTTTTTGATGCAGATCGGCCAGTGAATTTTCTAAATCGACATGTAATTTCTGCGTGCCCGAAATATTGCGCGTACCGCCCGCACCGGCGCCAAATTTTTCTATGGCTTTTTGCATGGCGGCCAATACTTGGGGATTTTGTCCCATACCCAGATAATCGTTGGAACACCAGATGGTGACTGTCTTTGATGTACCGTCAGGGGCATGATAAATGGCCTTGGGAAAATCGCCGCATAAACGCTCTAACGTGGCGAAAGTTCGGTATCTTCCTTCCTGTTTCAGGGCGGATAGATGTTCTTCGAAAATCTTGTTATAATCCATAATCGGCGGGCTCTTGTTTACTAATTTAAGATAAATATTTCTCTCATCCCCCTCAAAGTCTATAGTAGAACCAACAGGAAGGCGCAAGGCATGATTATCGTTTTCGGCTCCATATATATGGATTTGAATGTGAAGATTAGGGAATTCCCCGAAATTGGTGATTCCGTGCTGACGCAATCCTATACTTCAACCCCGGGGGGGAAGGGCGCTAATCAGGCATTGGCCGCCGCCCGTGCCGGCGCGAAAACCGCTCTTGTCGGCAAAGTCGGTGATGATGGGTCGGGTCTTCGTATACTTAATAATCTGAAACGGCATGAGGTCATGACCTCAGGCGTTGCCAAGACGGAAGAATTTCCGACCGGCATGGCAATGGTGATGAAGGAAAAAACCGGTAAGCCGCGCACGATTGTGGCGCTGGGCGCCAATGCGCTGGTGGATGCGGATCAGGCGCCGACCGATATTTTCCGTCCCGATAATGTTTTATTGGTGCAGATGGAACTGCCGATGGAGCAAAATGCGCTGGTGATGAAAAATGCCAAGGATAAGGGATCACAGGTGATTTTGAATTTGGCACCATCCTTATCCATTCCCAAGCAGCTGTTCTCCCTTGTTGATTTTTTGATCGTCAATCAGATCGAAGCCAGACGACTGGCCGAACGTATGGGGATCAATATAAAAACCGATATTGCCAAAATGGCACGAAAATTGGCCAAAGACGG
>DAOPJS010000044.1:4467-8067 GCA_035399785.1 Alphaproteobacteria bacterium | reverse complement strand
GCTTTTATAGGCCGCTTTCATATCGGCCATTTGCTTCAATTCGAATAATTGAAGCCTGCCTTCCAACTTTTGCGGCACGCGGCGGCGTTTTGTTATTTTGTTTATTTCTTGTGTCATAATGTCCCCTTTATGATTTATATGTAAATTACTCTTGGCGTGGTTTTCCTCTAAAAAGGTTAACGAAATCTTAAAAAACCACCTTGGCAGCCCGTATTTGATGGCTAGTGAATTTTGCATTTTGCAAAGACTAGTTGCTAACCCCTTCGGATTGCATGATTTTAAAATTCTCGATCGGCTGTAAAATTCCTTCCAAAACCGCCTCCCGCATGGATATTTTGACAGCGCGCGTCCCTATCAAAACAGTGTCATCCATAAAAACCAGAGATTGCGGCAAGCCCTTGATGATGAGCGGCGCATGGGATAAATCACAATCTGTCTCCCCCATATGGCTATAAATTGCGCCTGTTAAACAGGCCGCTTCAGCCAAATCTATTGAAAAAATACTGGGGCAGGAAAAACGTGTTTCAGATAAATCCGCTTGCCTGACAAGGGTGCGCGAAAAATAGGCGCCCGTAAAATCAACCCCTGCACAATTTGATTCGGCCAAGCAAGTATCAGCCAAATTTGCGGTGCGAAAATCACCACCCCGATAATCACCTTCAGCCATATTGGCACTTTTTAGATTGCCCCCCCAAAAACAGGCCTCCGGCATGATAGCGCCGTCAATTTGGGCGCCCATTAAATTTGCGCGGCGCAGATCTATTTTTCGAAGATCAGCTCTCGCTTCCATAGCCATCTCCAGCCCTTTTTTAACAGACGAAAATCGGCCTTCAAATAATATTTTTCCTTCAACAGATTTCAGATACATAGAAACACTCCTTATTAAAATGGTTTATACCAACTAACTGAATATATAGTTGGCAGTCAACATATTATTTAATAAAAATTTCAGGAATTTCTTTGCAGAACAGCTGTAAAAAATCCATCTGTTCCGTGATCTTTCGGCGTCAGACGCAGATAATCACCATTCACAGGGCAATTGCCATAGCCTTGCGGCCATATATCACACACTTTTAAAACGCTGTATTCAGGATGGTTTTTTAAAAAATTTTCTATCTGATTTTCGTTTTCTTCCCTAAATAAAGAACAGGTTGCATAAACCAGTCTGCCGCCGATTTTGACTTTATCGGCTACACGCTCCAGAATTTCTGATTGAATTTGTGTTATTTCTTCCAGTGTCGGGCCATACCAATTCCAGCGCAGATCAGGATTTCGCCGCCATGTTCCCGAGGAAGAACAAGGGGCATCCACCAACACAACATCCATTGCATCTTTTTGACGGCGCAGCCATTTACGGTTTTTTTCATCTTCCAATGATCTGACTTCAATATTATGAACATCGGCCTTACGGTATCGGCGGCGCCCTTTTTCCAAACGCTTGGTGGAATTATCCATCGCAAAGATAATGCCTTTTCCGTCCATACTGGCCGCCAGCCCCAATGTCTTGCCGCCGCCGCCCGCACAAAAATCCAGCACCCGCATACCGGGTTTGACATCACAGATATAAGCGATAAGCTGTGATCCCTCATCCTGAATTTCAACAAATCCTTTATGGAAGGCTTTTGTCGCGCTCATATAAGGTTTTCCGACCGCACGCAGCCCATAAGGGGAATAAGGTGTGCGTATGGTTTCGACATCATCCTTAGCAAGGGAATCCTGCGCCTGTTCAACCGTAAGCTTTAAGGTGTTAACCCGTAAATCAATTTGGGCCGGTTCCAACATTGCCGCCATCTGCGCAGCAAAATCCTCACCAAATAACGGGCGTAATTTGTCTTCTGCCCATGGCGGACATTCTGCCTGCACGGCATCAGGCATATTTTCTGACACCAGTTTTTGTCCTTCCAGCTTTGCCAGTGCTTCATTTTCCTTTTCGCTTAAAACGGCAGGACAATGTTTTTCACCGGTAAAACGAATTGTTATATCGTAGACGGAAAAACCGCTCAGCGTGAGAAAGGCCATCACACGTGATCTGGGCGTGTCTTCCAGGCCTGTTTGCTTTAACCACCATTCAAGGCGCGCCGTCGCCCGTACAATATCATAAACCAGTTCGACGATATGGCGACGATCTTTAGAGCCGATATAACGGCGATTGGCCATATAATCACGCAAAGTATTATCCATAGGAATGCGGCTGTCCTTGATTTTTTCAAGGATTTCTATGGCTGTTTGTATACGGGCACCGTCTCTCATGAGCAGAGTATTAAGGCTTTTACTGAAGAAAGGAAAGAAAAAAGCCTATGGTAAGGCTCTCGCTACCATAGGCTTTTTTAAAACTCAGAGAGATGAATTACTGAGGAAATCCTTCATTTGTAATTGTTTCATCATCCATGAAAGGTTTCTCTTCATCCTGTGCATTTTGTTCTACATCGTCAGGCTTGGAAACGCAGTCTACACTTGGCTCTGTGCCATCATCGCTCATTGAAACATCGGCACAATCCACCGCTTGATCAAATTGATCTTCTGCTTCCGTTGCCATGTCCTGTGTTGTTTCAACAAGCTCTTCACCTGCGGCGGTTACATCATCTTGCGCCATGGCAGGAGTGGAAACCAACCCCATACCGAGCAAACCCATTGCGCTTAATACCATAATTGTTTTTGTCATTTTTATCTCCGAAGAAAGCCCTAAAACATAATTGTTTTATTGCCACAGATATTGCGCCGAATTCACAAAAAATCAATCTGAATTTAAAGAGGTAATAACATCTATTTCACGCCAGCCATAACAAACTTCTTTTTCTTTGGTAGGGCCGAATTCAACCATCATTTTACCTATGCGCTGCCCGCCCATCGCTTCATAAAAGCTGCAGGCACGTTTGTTTTTATCGAGCACCCAAAGACAAAGAGAATGATGTTTCTGCGCCTTCAGATTAAAGGCAGCTTGTTTTAAAAGTGCCTGACCAATTCCCTGACGGTAATATTCAGGATAAAGATAAACGGCATAAATTTCCGAAGAGTAAAGCGGGCGAATTTTAGATGTTCCCGGCGGCGCAGTCCGCAATGGGCCATAAGAAATAAAACCGACGGGCTTTCCTTCTTTTTCGTAGATAAGCGTTTCTCCGGATTCTTCGTCAAAAATATTTTCCCATTGCTGCTGTCTGTATTCGGGCGATTTACTTTCTATAAAATCCTGATCAAGAATGCCGCCATAAGCGCCTTGCCAGCCCGCAACATGAATTTTGGCAATCTCGTAAGCATCGGTTTTCTGCGCTTTTTTAATGATATCTGTCATATATCGGAACTTAAACGACTTTGTCTCGTTTGTCTGCATACAAGTTGTTTTTAACGCGGAGGAAAAAAGATGAATAACGGAAAGAATTTTTTATTAATTGTCATTGCTTTGGGCGTTGTCGTCATTGCAGGAACAATGGTGTATCAAACACAGCAGAAAAGCCCGCAAGAAAAAATCGCCGACAGCATCAGCCAAACAGCCGATGACATTGGCGATGCCGTAAAAGATAATTAAAATATAAAAAATTAATTTTCGGTACGGTAATTGGGAGCTTCGCGCGTGATCGTAATATTATGCGCGTGGCTTTCTTT
>DAOPJS010000044.1:0-4367 GCA_035399785.1 Alphaproteobacteria bacterium | reverse complement strand
GAGCCCATCATCGCGCAATCCGCGCCCGCGGCAATTGCCTTGGCGTAATCTCCTGAAAACTTGATCCCCCCATCGGCAATCACGGGAACATCATGCTTGGAAGCCACTTCGGCAACATTCATAATCGCCGTAAGCTGCGGCACCCCGACACCTGCCACAACGCGGGTGGTACAGATAGAGCCCGGGCCAATACCGACTTTCAACGCGTCCGCGCCACTATCAATCAACGCTTTGGCGGCATCACCCGTAGCAATATTACCGGCCACAATCTGGACTTTATCGCCGCACATTTTCTTGACACGGGTCACCATATCCAACACCCCTTTTGAATGGCCATGCGCCGTATCAACGACAATGACATCAATTTCCGCATCGCTTAAGGCTTCAACACGGGCAATATTACTCTCCCCTGTTCCGATGGCCGCGCCGACACGCAGGCGATCTTGTGCATCTTTACAGGCATTAGGGAAGGCACGCGCCTTTTCAATGTCCTTGACGGTGACCAGTCCTGTACATCTTTCTTGGTCATCAACAACCAATAATTTTTCGATGCGGTGTTTATGAAGCAGTTTTTTGGCTTCTTCTTTATCGACCGTGTTATAAACCTTCACCAAATTTTCTGCCGTCATCAACTCTTTCACAGGTTGGTTCGGATTATCGGCAAAACGCACGTCACGGTTGGTCAAAATACCGACGAGCTTACCTGATTTTTCTTCGGTCACCGGAAAACCCGCAAAGCCGTAATGTTCCATCATCTGCAAGGCATCTGCCAATGTTGCATCAGGGGAAATTGTTACCGGGTTAACAACCATGCCTGACTCGTAACGCTTTACACGGCGAACCGCTTCGGCCTGTCCCTCAACATCAAGATTACGGTGGATGATCCCCAGCCCCCCATGCTGCGCCATGGCAATGGCCATTTCAGCCTCCGTCACTGTATCCATAGCAGAGGATAAAAGCGGAATATTGAGCGTGATTGACTTTGTCAGTCGGGTCTTAATATCAACCGCGTCGGGCAAAACGCTGGAAGCCGCCGGAACCAACAGAACGTCGTCAAAGGTCAGCGCTTCTTCTAAGATTTTTTGGGAGGGTGAATTTTTAGTCATGACGCAAATCCTCAAAGGCCAGTGTTTACCGAATTTGCAGGCTAGATATACGCTTTTTGATCAAAAAGTAAACGAAAACATTTCAAAAAATGCCAAAAAGACCCTATAAGCCCCGAATGTTTATGATTTTCTTCAAAGGACTGGCGCTTGGGGCATCCTTAATTGTGGCCATCGGCCTGCAAAATGCCTTCGTTTTGCGTCAGGGAATTAAAAACCGCCATATCTTTGCCAGTGCGCTGACGGCCAGTCTGGTTGATGTCGCCTTAATCGGCGCAGGTGTTTTGGGATTTGGATACTTAATTGAGCAACATCCCGATTTAATCCAATGGATAACATGGGGCGGGGCGGCCTTTTTATTCTTTTACGGTCTGAAATCTTTCCTGAGCGCGATGAAACCTGAAAATCTGGATGATGACAGCGCCAAGGGCATGATGAAACAGGGCAGCGTCAAGGAAACAGTTCTGATTCTTCTGGGGATCAGCTTCCTGAACCCGCATGTCTATCTGGATACGGTTGTCCTGATCGGCGGTCTGAGTGCCTCTTACGGCAATATCGGCAAATACTGGTTTGGCGGGGGCGCCATGGTTGCCAGTTTTATCTGGTTTTTTACGCTGGGTTATGGTGCGCGTCTGCTCAGCCCGCTTTTTGCCAAACCAAAAGCGTGGCAAATTTTGGATATTCTTATTGGCATCACTATGTGGGGAATAGCTTTAAGCCTGATCCTGTGATCCTCGGAAACCCTGCGCAACGACGAAAGTTTCGGCGCTTTCCTTACGGCTGGAAGGGGGTTTGATATGCTTGACGGTCTTGAAATCACGCTTCATCTGCGCCAGCAGGTCATTTTCCGTTCCGCCCTGACGTACCTTGGCAATAAAAACACCCTCGGGCGCCAGAACCTGCACCGCAAAATGATAGGCCAGTTCCACCAGCGCCATGATCCGCAAGTGATCGGTATTTCTGTGGCCAATTGTATTGGGCGCCATATCTGACATGACCAGATCGGCGGGGCGACCGCCCATCGCATCAATCAATGTTTCGGGCGCGTCATCTTCGGTAAAATCCATCTGGAAAAATGTCACACCCGGAATAGGATCCATTTCCAACAGGTCCAACGCCACAACATTACAGCCTATTTTGGAAGCCACCTGCGACCATCCCCCCGGCGCGGCGCCCAGATCAATCACCATCATATCCGGCTTCAGAACGTCAATTTTCTCATTAATCTCAATCAGTTTATAAGCAGCGCGGCCGCGATACCCTTCCAACTGCGCCTTGGCAACATACGGGTCATTTAATTGCCGCTGCAGCCAGCGGGTTGATGAATTTTTTCGCCCGCGGGCGGTCTTAACCCGTTCGGCTTTATCTCTGGTGGTACGTTTTTTGGTCATAACCCGCCCAACTTACAGGACAAGGACGAAAGAAGAAACGCAAAAAGCGGCAATAAAGACCGTAATGGCCGCCGCAATATAGACATAGGGGTCCTTTTCGCGTGAAAAATGCGACAAAATAAGAAAAACGGCAATAAAGGCCCCGTAAACGATAAAACCACGCTGCAAAAGCGGGAAATTAATAAAGGGCAAAAGCCCGTCAGGATGCGCGATAGATTCCATCAATTCAACCTGCAGACGTAAAACGAAAACACAGCTGAGGATAAACATAATACCTTTAAAATGCTGGCCTTTCCTGAGAAGGACAAGAGCCACGGGAATCCATGCCAGATCTATCCAGTCTATAAAATTTTCTATCGCCATTACTTTGTATTTACGCCGCCCAGATTAAGACATATTTTAGTGCACAATCATGACCATGAAGTATGCCCATAAAAACCTTTTGCTGTATATCCTGTTAAGCGGGGTTTTGGCAATTTTAATGTTCCCTGCACAGGCAAATGCCCAAACCGTTATTCGCGACGCGGAAATTGAATCCTATATGAAGGAATGGTTCACCCCGATTTTCAACGTCAATAATCTGCAGCCCTCACAAGTCAAAATCATTATCGTACAAAGCAATGACATTAATGCTTTTGTCGCTGGCGGCTCCAACATTTTTTTCTATACAGGGTTGATTGATAAAACCGAAAACCCTGATGAGTTAATCGGGGTTATGGCGCATGAGCTGGGCCATATTTCAGGCGGCCATCTGGTGCGTGGCCGTGAAGCAATGGAACAGGCCTCGTATGAGAGTATTATCGGCACGCTCATCGGTATCGGCGCGGCGGTTGCAACAGGTAAAACAGGCGCGGCAGGCGCAGGCTCTCTCGCCGGATCATCCATGGCACAAAGACGTTTTCTATCAACGGCCAGAACGTTTGAATCCAGCGCGGATCAAGCCGCCCTTGCCTCTTTAAACCGTGCCAATATGAACCCGACAGGGCTTCTGACTTTCTTACAAAAACTGGAAGGGCAGGAAATGCTCCCCAGTTCGCAGCAATCCGAATATGTTTTAACACACCCCCTTACCCGTACGCGCGTCGATACGGTAGCGGCCGCGGTTGAAAAATCATCCAATCTGAATAAGAAATTACCCGCCGAATGGATGGATGAACATGCCCGCATGAAAGCCAAATTACTGGGATTCATAAATCCGCAAAATGTCAGCTGGGTTTATGATGACAAGGATCAATCCATTCCTGCGCAATATGCCCGCGCCATCGCCGATTACCGGCAAGACCGCATTGATCAGGCATTAAAAGGAATTGATAAGCTGATTTCAATAGAGCCCAATAATCCCTATTTCTATGAATTAAAAGGGCAAATGTTATTGGAATTCGGGCGGGTAGCGGAAAGTCTGGCGCCTTATCAAAAATCCGTTGATTTAAAACCCGATTCCGGGCTGATCCGCGTTGCCCTTGCCCATGCGCAAATCGAAACGGCAGGCGAGGACAGCAAAAAATTACAAAAGGCGATTGATAATCTGCATATTGCCTTGAGAGACGAACCACGCTCGACACAGGCTCATAGATTGCTGGCCACCGCATACGGACGGCAAGGAAATGATCCGATGGCACGCCTGCATCTGGCGGAAGAAGCCCTGCTGCAACAAAAATATGGTTATGCCAAACAACAAGCCGATATCGCCTTAAAAGGCCTTGACCCCAAAAGCGCCGCAGCCCTTAGAGCAAACGACATTCTGACCTATATCAAACAGAAAAAAAAGGATACGTAAGCTAAAGGTCTTTGCGCTCAACCCCCTTTTATAGTTACAATAGAAGAGATTTTTATATTGAACCTGAAAACACCCCTTAACGAGGAGATCAAAGTG
>DAOPJS010000043.1:0-8069 GCA_035399785.1 Alphaproteobacteria bacterium | reverse complement strand
AAACCCGACAGCAAGATCACCGCCGAAGAGATTTTCCATTTCCCAAATGGTCTTGAGGATTATCTGATGTCATCCTTGGAAGGGCGTCAAACCATTACTCCCCGCCCTTTTGCCGGCCAAACCAATTTACCCGATGATGCGGGTAAGGTTGAATTCGCCATTGCATGGCCGACACGCGGGGAAGGATTTATTCATTCCTACTGTAACACCGTGCCGACGCCTTTTGGCGGCTCCCATGAACAGGGACTGCGCTCCGCCCTTTTACGCGGACTGAAATCTTACGGTGAAATGATCGGCAATAAAAAAGCGGGCATTATTACCTCAGATGATATTTTGGGCGATGCCGCTGCGCTGTTATCTGTTTTTATTCGCGATCCGCAATTTCAGGGGCAAACTAAAGACAAGCTTGCGACCGCCGCTGCAACCCGTTGGGTCGATACGGCAATTAAAGATTACTTTGATCACTGGCTGACTTCCGACCCGGGCGCCAGTAAAATGTTACTGGAAACAGTTATTGAATCTGCCGAACTGCGTCAGCGCCGCCGCGAAGAAAAGGCCACGCAGCGCAAATCTGCCACACGCAAATTACGCCTGCCCGGCAAACTGGCCGATTGCAGCCGTAACAACGCCGATGATACCGAATTATTTATTGTTGAGGGGGATTCCGCGGGCGGATCGGCCAAACAAGGACGTGACCGTCAAACACAGGCAATCCTTCCTCTGCGTGGCAAAATCCTGAACGTTGTCAGCGCCACAAAGGACAAGATTAAAGCCAATCAGGAAATTCAGGATCTGATACAAGCCATCGGCTGCGGTGTCGGGAAAGATTTCAATCTGGAGAAGCTGCGCTATGAGCGTATCATTATCATGACCGATGCGGATGTTGACGGGGCGCACATCGCCTCCCTGCTCGTTACCTTCTTTTATACACAAATGCGCCCGCTGATTGAAAACGGCCATGTCTATCTTGCCCAGCCGCCGCTATACCGACTCGTGAGCGGTAACCTCAGCGAATATGCGCAAGATGACGAACATAAAGAGCGTTTGATGGAAACTGTCTTCAAAGGCAAAAAGAAAGTGGATGTCAGCCGCTTTAAAGGTCTGGGCGAAATGCCTGCCGCACAGCTGAAAGAAACAACCATGAACCCTAAATCACGGGTATTGCTTCGCGTAACACTGCCCGAAGCCCGTAACGTTATGGCGATGACCATCGAAGAAGGCATGGGACCATCTTTGGCCGATGTTGACGATCTGGTTGATCGTTTGATGGGCAAAAATGCGGAATCGCGTTTTAACTTTATTCAGGACAATGCTGAATTTGTTCAGGATCTTGATATTTAATTTTTAAATGAAAAAAATACTTTTCTCTTTTTTGATCCTCGGCGCCTTGCTGATCGGCGCTATTTATTTTTATGCCTTGCCGAAAGCAAAGCAAGAAATTGTCGAGCGCGTCACTGATTTAGGTTACAAAGATGCAACCATCGAAGACGCCTCTATAAATTTGGGCGGCCTTTCAATCGGCAAAATCGGTCTTGATAAAGACGGGTTCAGCTATATCGAAGACATTAGTGTTAAACTTTTCTGGCCCTCCTATCTCGTCCATCGGGACATTGGTCTTATCACTGTCGGGAAAGTACAAATCGCCTCCTTAAGTGAAAACTGGAAATCCTTGTTATCATATCAACGCGGATTGGATTTATCTCCTTTGGCAAAAATATCCGCAAAGAAAATTGATATAAAAAAAATCATCTGGGACACTTCCAGCCCGCAAGGTGCCATCCGCGTCGAAGTTGAAGGGATTATTGAAAAACAAGACAATAAAAACATTATCAAAGCCGTCGTACATGCCGCGCAGCATCAATTGACTTTCGACAGCCAATGGTCAGGGGAATTTGATGTCGATAACAACATTGAACTTGAGGCTACGATTGATCAAATCGGCATTAATTATGCCCCCCTTGCCCTACATCGCGGCACAGGATGGTTCTCTTATCGTCAAAACGAAGAGGCTATTAATCTGTCAGGACAGCTTGATAGCGGCAGCGGTAAGTTATTTAACGTGCCGATTAATGATATCAATCTGACAATTGGTAAAAAAGACGACTACTACCCTATCTTATTCCGTGCCAACGCCTCAGGCATAAAAAACGTCAGCTTTGCTACCGATATTAACTACAGCAAAATTCAAGAAAAGAATGTCTTTGACATTAGTTTGAATATTGAAAATCTGGCAACGTTTATTTCGTATCTAAAGACATTAAAAATCATCAATAGCAATGTTGTTGTGAAACCTGATGAAACAAATGTGCTGCTTCACTATCTTCCCGAAAAGCGTTTTGCCGACGGTCCTTTGCCGTTTGATTTACTGGTCAATGATGACACCGCAAAAATGTTACAGGGGACATTTTTAATTTATCCTGACTCGCTGGATATCAGAGGAACCGCCGAAGGAAAAACAGACTTCCTGACAACGCTTCAATCTGTCTTTAAAATTGCACCGGAAGATATTAACGGCGACGTTCTGCGGATAAATGGTAATCTTACGGGCCTATTCAGCGCAGAGAATTAAGGGTAAGAGCAGGAATCGTAAGTAACCTTGGCGAAGGAACGCGCGCCGGGTTCAATTGTAAATCTATATTCACGATCACCCGCCACGACAGAATATTTAATTGGCAGAACGCCTTTTTTAACCTCTGATTTTTCGCCATGACGAAAAGTGATAGATGTTTTCTTCGCAGGATCATACCATGCTTCAGGCTGGCCTTTTTCATTCAGCGCCGATTGTCCCGAACCACTGATCTGGATAAGGCCGTCGGCTATGCTGGCAATACTCTCTGATCCTTTATAAGCAGGGGTGCTGACGATAATACGTTTGGTTTCGGGATCAACACATCCTGTCGGCGGACGGGCAGAACGAATAACAAAGGACAGGCGCTCAGGATCCATTCCCTGTTTCAACTGTTCGCGCACCAGTGTTACCAAATCCTGCATCGGTCCTGCAGGGATAATACTTTCAACTTCTTCTTGTAATTGTTCGTAGCGCTTATTGGCCGTCTGTGCAGCGGCGGCAGTTTCGGTAATTTGCTGCTGCAGGCCATCTCTCTCTTTTGTCAAAGTCGCCACTTCATCTTTGAATTTTATAAGTTGCTCCGCGCCGTATTGCTTCCCAAACCAAAACCCGACCAAGGCAGAGAGTAAAATGACCGCCATCATACTGAAGAAACTGGCCACACGTTGGGCGGCGCGTTCTTTATATCGTCTGTTAGGGTTGTAGCTGCTTAAAGACATATTCTTGTTGTTTTATCATAATCCATAATAAAATTTTGCCACCAGAATATAGGCAACCCAGAGGACAATGACAAGGGGCACCCCAGCTTTCATAAAGTCGCGGAAACGGTAATGTCCAGGCCCCATAACCAATAGATTGGTTTTATAACCGATGGGAGAAGCAAAGGAGCAGTTAGCCGCAAAAATAACCGCAATAGCGAAAATAAGCGGATCAACCCCCATGTTAATCGCCATATTAATGGCAATCGGCGTAAACAAAATGGCACAGGCATTGTTTGATAAAATATTGGTACAAAACGCCACAATAATAAACAGCATCGCCACCATGGCCAACGGTTGATCAGCAAAAGGAGCCTTAAGCATCAGATCCGCAACAAAGGTTGCTCCGCCTGTTGCCTGTAGCGCGACACCAAGCGCCAGCATTGAGCCCACCAATAACAGAATTTTTCTGTCGATGGCTCTTGTTGCCTGACGAATATTTAAGCAGCCCGTAGCAACAAGCAAGACCGCGCCGGTAAGCGAAGCGACGGCAATTGACAAGACTCCGGTTGAGGCCAGTAAAACAGTGCCGATAAAAATTAATCCGGCCACAGGTGCCTTTTTCGGGATCGGCAATTCTTTTTTTGATCCTGAAAGAACAATAACATCTGCCTGCTCTCTGCCGCGTATTTCGTTCACCGCGCCTTGCGACCCGGCGACCAGCAATACATCCCCGGGTTCCAGACGAATACGGCCCAAACGGCGGCGCACAACACGGGCGCGGCGCTGAATACCCAAAACAATGATACCGAATTGTCTTTGAAAATCGACTTGCTCAATCGTCATATCAACGAACCGTGATGCGGGTGGTATCATCAATTCTGCCAATACACGGGTTTCCTCAACTGTTTGTTCCAACTCTGCCGGACCTTCATTTTCCGCAGGCTTGTCGGTTGCATCAATCATACGAACTTCTTCTTCAGACAACAAGAACCCGGGGAATTTCGACAAGACATCTGCCAACGCCTCACGGGTCGCCGCGGCGATCATAATATCCCCTTTCTCGATAACATATCCTTCAAAGGGCGGTAAGATCAGGTGTCCCTGCCTTTGGATCAAGCGGATATCCAAATCGGGAAGCGCAGGAAAACGCCCGTTCACGCATTCCATCCCCACAAGGATACTATCCTGTGTTACATCCAGCTCAGCGACAAATTCCTTCTCATCTCCTTCGATAGCCTGTTTCAACGATTTTCTATTCGGTAATAACAGCGGCAGAACAAGGACAACATAAATCAATCCCGTTCCCGCCAAAATGCAGCCTGGGATAAAGAAATCAAAAAAGCCAAGAGGCTCATACCCCAACTCAACCATCGTACTGGAAACAAGCAAGTTTGTTGAAGAACCGATCAAAGTTGTCATCCCGCCAAGGATAGCGACAAAACTTAAAGGCATCATAATCTTGCTGTCTGAAATACCTGCCGAGATACCGATTGCCTGCATAATCGGAATAGCCAGAATAACCAGCGGCGTGTTATTTAAAATGGCACTGAATACCATAACGAAAATCAAAATACCGATAATAGAAAGCCAGACAGGCAGATATTTGTTATTCACGAAAAATCTGATCAGCGGGCGAAGTGAATCTGTTCTGGTAATTGCCTGCCCCATGACCAACAAAGCCAAAACGGCAATCAAGGCAGGGTTCGCAAAGCCGGATAGTAAATGATAGGCATCAAGCTGATTGCGTCCATTGGCATCAGGAAGGGGGAATAATTGTCCGAAAAGCAAAAGTGATGTCAAAATACCGACACTGGTTACTTCCAATGGATATTTTTCACGGGCAAAGAAATAGACTGAGGCCGCCGTTACCGCCAGCACAAACCACATATGAAAATTAGTATCGATTATTGAGCCCATCTGCCTTTTTTCTGTCGGTTATTATTTTTAGTTATCTGACCCGAGTGAGAAACCAGATGTTTTAAATTCACCCAAATTTTTAAGACCTATACGCATTACTATTTCCGTTCCACTGTCTCCGGAAGAATCCCTTGTCAGGGTTCTTCTTCCCGTCACAAGGAAGTTAACGCATTGCCCTTCATAATCCAAGCCATATGAGAGCTTTCTCAAGCCTTCCGTTTCGCGGGCTAAATCATACTGGGTGGCACCGAAAACAGCCCATTTATCTGTAAATTGATAACGTGCCGTATTTCTTATTTGCTCACGACTTTGATCCAATCCCGTCCCTTGCAGCGCATTGGCATAAAAATAGCGGGTTCCAAGCGTCATGGGACCTATTTTACCTGATACATCAACTTCATGCCGCTGCGAGGATAAATTATCATTAGCCAATTGAGTGGCATAGTTCAGGTTGAAACGATCTCCCATACTGGCAGAGATCTTACCAACAAAATCTGACTCTCTTTCTGATAAGCCTGATCCTTGCGGAAATGGGTTATTGTCGTCATCAAATTCATAACTCTGGCCAAAGAAAATTTCTCCCTGATACCCTTCATCGGCATAAAGCCCTGTGCGAAGACCATATGTCGCGTGCGAATTATCTTCGATCTGGTCGTAGCCGGGAAAACGGTTGGGGTTAAAAATATTCGTCGCATCCAAAAACACATCCTGACTGTCTTCATTGGGGATGTCGTTATCCTGACGTAAATTTGTTCCTACTGTCACCGCGGCAATCGGCTCTACAACCATCTGCATCTGATCCATATTCTTTTCAAACGGCATGCTTGTCTGGAAATGTGCTTGGGCAAATCCTCTGGCCGTTGAGGCGTCACGACTGCGTCCCGATGCGGCGGTTGCAAACGATCTGTCATTAACCTGATAACTGTCACCACGGGCAATAAGATCCAATGTATTAACCAGTCCTATATTACTGACATGCCGCCCCTGCCATCCCGTTTTAAGCGATGCCCGCGCTACATCCTGACCGTTACCTTCACGTTGTAATCCCAAGGCGGATGCCTCAACGCTCCAACGCCCGCCGAGCAAGCTGTTCGGATTCCCCAGAAAGCTTGCATATATTTCGGGCAGAACATTGGGCTGATCCTGTCTTTGGTCACTCACGCGGATGTCTTTAAAGCGGATCAGGCGTGCCGTGCCGTAATTCCGATCAGAAAAACGCTCAACAAAAACTTTGTTTTGCAAAACATCTTCACCGGTAAAGTTATATTGGCGCAGATACTGCGCATCACTCACCAATTGCAGGGCAGTGCCCGCCCGCCATTTATCATTGATATCCCACAGACTATCGACGAATAAATGCCCGCGAAACTCTTCATCGGTTACAACATCCTGCAGACCGATACTGTCAACACGACTGGAATAAGTGGCGCCGCCATTGACTTTGACTTCTGCATTTTCAAACCGTTGACGATACTCTCCTGTCAACAGTGGCAATTCCTCCGTCATCACCATAGCCCCCAGCGTCGCGTCGCGATCCGGCGCAATATCCCAATAATATTCCTGCTGATAACTTGTTCCCAACTGGCTGTCAAAACCGATGCTGGGCGTTAAAAATCCACTCTTTCTTTTTACCGATCCATCAGGATGGGAGAAATACGGCGTATAGGCAACAGGCACGCCGGATACTTCAAAAGTTGCATTTTCGTAAGAAACTCTTTGTTCATCTTTATGGTGTGTAACCTTATCCGCTTTCAGCGCCCACAAAGGTGGTTTTGACGGGTCTGCCTTACACGGCTCACACGCGGTATAGCTGCCTTCTCGCATAATAACCTTCACATCGGCCACTTTTTGCGCCTCTTCTGCGGTAAAGCGGGAACCATCGGCAAGCGCCCCACTCAAACCCTGAACAAAGCCATCTTTCATTTTATCGGTTAAAACAACATTATCGGCAAAATAAGTATCACCTGTCACTTCACTTAAGACAACATTTCCTGTCGCCTCAACCTTGTCTTTGTGCAGATTGTAGGAAACCTTATCCGCGCGTAAAATACGTCCTGACTGCACCAACTCAATATTTCCAATGGCGCTGACAATGCCCGCATTTTCATCGTACTCAACCCGATCCGCCGTCAGATCAACGGGATCATCGGTTGCCGTTAAAGCAGGTGGTTGATCTTCTTGGATTGTTGTTTCTTCTGATTGTAACTCAACAGGAACATACTGTTCCTCTTCAAAGAAAGGTTTTGGCGGAAGCTCAACATTTTCTGAAACAGGCTGTTCATAGTTGTTTGAAAAAAGCAGGTTCTGCCCGGAGGTCACCTCCTCCTTCGCCCAAGCATTATTGATGCCATAGGGATAAGCGCCCGTTTGTAATAAACAGGAAAAACATGCCCCTAATATGACATGACGCTTTAAAATCGGAACTCTCCTTACAAGCAGAAGCAGGCCATAGAAAACGGCCGATAAGATACTCTGATTCTTCGTGAATTTAGGGCTAAGGTCAAGAGTCACAGCGCGAAATCAGGGAAATAAAAAGATATTATCGCAAAAAGGCCGGAATATCGTCTCCAAAGCCTTCGACAACCTCGTCATTATCGTCAAAATCACTGTCTTTAGGCTGCTTTTTACTGTGTTTTTTGGAAGTATCGGATTTTGCTGACTTTTTATCGTTATGGAAATTTTTAGGCTTTTTATCTTCATCTTTCTTGGATGAGAGCACAACAGGCTCGAATTTACGCTTAATCAGCTTCTGAATGGCGTCCATAAACTTGTCGTCTTTATCCGTGGCCAACATCCACGCGCGCCCCTTTTGTCCGGCCCGTCCTGTGCGCCCGATACGATGGACATAGTCATCGGCGCTCATCGGCACATCATAGTTGAAG
>DAOPJS010000042.1:0-8203 GCA_035399785.1 Alphaproteobacteria bacterium | reverse complement strand
GATTGGTCTTCCTTCTGGATTATTACCTTCCACCTTGATTTCCTTTACTTTTTATCGAGAATACTCCTATATCGTAACACATTTATCGAACTGAAAAGACAAGTATTACAGCTTTTTCCATGTTGCCCTTATATCAAGCTATAACCGCCCTAAGCGCCCCTATTCTGGCTTTATTGCTTAAATACCGCTTAGCTAGGGGTAAAGAAGATGGCACACGCCTGAACGAACGTAAGGGAAAAAGCTCTCCTTCCCGCCCCGCAGGACAATTAATCTGGATCCACGCAGCCAGCGTCGGTGAAGCCCAATCAGCCCTTATACTCATAGAAAAAATTTCACAACAATATGAAGATATAAGTTTTCTGGTGACCAGCGGCACCGTAACTTCGGCCAATTTAATGGCCAAGCGACTGCCCCGAAACGCCACGCATCAATTTTTTCCCTTGGATCACCCTAAATGGGTTTCAGATTTTCTTGATCACTGGAAACCCGATCTTGCCCTTTGGATGGAGTCAGAACTGTGGCCTAATATGCTTCTGGCATTAAAAAACAGAAATATTCCTTCGGTACTGGTTAACGCCCGATTGTCTGACAGGTCATACAATCGTTGGAAGCTGTTTCGTTGCAGTATCAGAAAAATTCTCAGCTCTTTTGACCTCATTATGGCACAGACCCAAAAAGATGCAGATCGCTATCTGATATTGGGAGCGAAAAGCGTAATTGTAACCGACAATCTAAAATATAGCGCTGCCCCCCTGCCTTGTAATGAAACAGATTTAACGGAATTACAAAAATCCATAGGCCGCAGAAAAATATGGCTATACGCCAGCACGCATGCAGGAGAAGAAAGCCTTGCCTGCCGCTTACACAGCAATCTGCAAGAACAATTTCCTGATTTGCTGACAATTTTGGTTCCGCGCCACCCTGAACGCCGTGATGACATTGAACGGGAATGCAAAATCATCGGCTTAAACACGACTTTAAGAGGCGAAAGTAAAATTCTGCCGACTGAAAAAACACAAATTTATGTTGCCGACACACTTGGTGAGTTGGGGCTGTTTTACCGCCTCAGCCCGATCGCTGTTATCGGACGCTCCTTCAGCCATGATGGCGGCGGCGGCCATAACCCTATCGAAGCCGCGCAATTACACTGCGCTGTCTTGACAGGACCAAATATCCAATATCAGACAGAACTCTTCGATGCGATGTTTCAAACGGGCGCTGCCAAGCAAATGGATACTGAAAAGCAACTGGAAGATACTTTATCATTATTGATCAGTAATGATAAAGAATGCCAACGCATGATTGAAGCTGCGGATAAATTTGCTGATGATAAAAACCATATCATTGACAATGTCATGGAGCAGCTAAAACCATTCATTAATAAGTCTGAAAGAAAGGCTGCTTAGATGCCTTTCAAAACGCCGAAATTTTGGTACAAGCCGCGGGGAATTCTGTCTGCCCTGCTGACACCCGTTTCCTGGCTTTATCAAATCGGGCATTTTATAAATCAAAAAATAGCGCTTACGGCTTATCACTCAAAAATACCTGTCATTTGTATCGGCAATGCCATAGCGGGAGGAAGCGGTAAAACCCCCACGGTTATCAGCCTTGTTACTTTGCTTAAAGAAAACGGTGTTTTTTCCAATCCACATATTTTAACGCGTGGATATGGCAGCGATATTAATAAACCGACACTGGTTGATACATCAGTGCATACCGCTAAGGATGTCGGGGATGAAGCAATACTCCTAACCAAAGTTGCTCCGACAATTATCAGCCCTGACAGATCTTCAGGCGCAAAACTGGCAGAAGAAAACGGAGCAGACATTATCATTATGGATGATGGCCTACAAAACAACACACTTCGCAAGGATTTAACTTTTCTGGTCATCGACAGGCAAATTGATTTTGGCAACGGAAAGATAATTCCTGCGGGGCCATTAAGGGATTCTTTGGCCAGCATCCTTGATAAAACGGATTGCGTTATCTGTATCGGGCGTCCACTTCAAAGTGATAAAGAGGTTTTTGAAGCCTCAATCAAACCTCAGTCATTTCCAGACAAAAATAAAAAATATATCGCCTTTGCCGGAATTGGATTACCTGAAAAATTCAAAAACACACTCCTTGATCTGAATACAAATCTGATAGGTTGGTATCCTTTTCCTGACCACCACCCCTTTACGTCAAAGGACATAGAACTTCTTAAAAAAGAAGCGCAGGAAAAAGAGGCGATGCTGATTACAACAGAAAAAGATTATGTTCGGTTAGATTATGAAATCAGAGCGGATATAGAAACTCTTCCTATAAGTTTAGAATTTAAAGAGGCTCAATCTGTAATCGGATTTATTAGAAATAAATTGGAGGAGCGTCGATGAAAAAAATCCGCTACTTTTTAGAAGCTCTCTTGTTAGCCTTTTTGATGGGCTTATCAAAAGTGTTGCCTGTTCAAAACGCATCAGATTTCGGCGGGTGGATCGGCCGCACAATCGGCCCCAAACTGGCTGCATCCCGCAAAGCATATAACAATATTAAAATGGCGATGCCCGGCACAAGCGATGATCAAGCAAAGGTAATTGTTCGGGATATGTGGGATAATCTCGGCCGCGTTATGATGGAATATCCGCATCTGCGCCATATTGCGAAAGACCGAACAGAAATTATAGGCGCCGACATTATTGAAAAGTACAAAGATAAGCCTGTAATTATTTTTGCTGCCCATCTAGGGAATTGGGAATTACCACCCCCTGCCATGCTTTTGCAAAAAAATATAGCCGCCAGTCCTATTTACCGTCCACCAAACAATCCTATTTCGGACAAAATGCTGCAAAACGCCCGTACGTTAGGCGGCCTTATCCAGACAATTCCCAAATCGAAAACAGGAACGCGGCATATTGTAAAAGCCCTCCAGAATAATCAACATATCGGAATCCTCATCGACCAAAAATATAACGAAGGTGTGGCGGTTAATTTTTTTGACCACCCCGCCATGACGTCCCCCGCCTTTGTCCAATTAGCCCAGAAATTTGATTGTCCGCTTATTCCCATGCGCATGGAACGCCTGACAGGCGCAAGCTTTCGAATAACCGTTTTCCCTCCGCTGGATATAAAACATAAATCTGTTGAAGACGTTATTGCAGAAAGTCATCACATGCTGGAGGAGTGGATTAAGAAACAGCCGGGGCAATGGTTATGGCTTCACAGGCGTTGGGGAAATGTAAATGCCGAAAATCAGGATTAAGACATGACAAATTATGATTATGACTATTTTGTTATCGGCGGCGGTTCCGGCGGCGTAAGATCCGCCCGCATAGCCGCAGGCCATGGCGCAAAAGTCGGACTCGCAGAAGGACGGCATTACGGCGGAACCTGCGTTAACATAGGCTGCGTACCCAAGAAGCTTTTTGCCTACGCCTCTGATTACGGCCCCGCTTTCGAAGATTCCAAGGGTTTTGGCTGGGAAATTGAAAAACCAACATTCAACTGGCAAAAGCTAATCAAAAATAAAAACAATGAAATCAATAGATTAAACGGAATTTATAAGAATTTACTGAAAAATGCAGGTGTTATCACATACGATGGTATGGCCGGTTTTAAAGACCAGCACACCCTGATTATCGATAACCAAGAGATAACGGCCGAAAAAATACTGATTGCCACAGGTGGCAAGCCTCGGCCACCAAGCTATGAGGGGGCTGAACACTCTATCGTTTCAGATGATGCCTTTTATCTGGAACAACTTCCTAAACATGTTGTCATTGAAGGCGCCGGCTATATCGCCGTCGAATTCGCCCATATTTTTCATGGTTTAGGCTCTGAAGTAACAATAATTTACCGTGGAGATCACATTTTACGGGGATTTGATGACGATATTCGTGATTTTCTAGCCTTAGAGATGCAAAAACAAGGCATAAATATCACTTTAAATACAAATATTACTAAAATTAACGATAAAAATGGTCAAAAAACTGTCCATACAGATAAAAACGAACAAATTTCCTGCGATTTGGTCTTTAGCGCCATAGGCCGCGTCCCAAATATAGATAAACTCGCCCCCGAAAAAGCAGGAATAAAATTTAAGGAAAACGGCCAAATCATTATTAATGATAATTATCAGACTAATCTTCCCCATATTTACGCAGTTGGCGACGTGACCGACCATATCCAGCTAACCCCTGTTGCTCTGGCAGAAGGTCATGTATTGGCCGATCGTCTGTTTAATAAACGCCTCGATCGCATGGTTTCTTATGAAAATATTCCAACGGCGGTCTTTTCCTCTCCTCCCATTGGCACAGTAGGTCTTACACAACAACAAGCCATGGATAAAGGACATGAGATTGAAATCTATAAGTCCACCTTCAAACCAATGCGCCACACATTATCGGATCGTGACGAGAAGACCCTGATGAAGCTGGTCATTGACAAAAAGACCGATAAAGTCCTTGGCGCCCATATGTGCGGCGCCGATGCACCCGAAATAATGCAGGGAATCGGGATTGCCCTTCAATGCGGCGCTACCAAGGCCGATTTTGACCGTACCATAGGTATTCACCCCACGGCGGCTGAAGAATTTGTGACTATGCGAAGTCCCGCTAAATAAGTTGCACTTTGGGTAAATCATGGTACATAAAACACCATGACTGAATGGACTCCCGATACATGGCGTAATAAGCCCGCCAAACAACTTCCCAACTACCCCGATCAAGCCCGTCTTGAATGGGCAGAGAAGATTATCAGCGAAATGCCCCCGCTGGTTTTCGCCGGTGAGGCGCGCAATCTCAAAAAACAACTGGCAGAGGCCTGTCATGGTAACGCCTTTATTCTTCAAGGCGGGGATTGTGCCGAGAGTTTTCAGGAATTTGGCGCCAATAAAATTCGCGATACGTTCCGTGTCTTGCTGCAAATGGCTGTGGTTATGACCTTTGGCGGTGCCATGCCGATTGTCAAAATGGGACGCATGGCGGGTCAGTTTGCCAAACCACGCTCTTCTGACGAAGAAACCATTGATGGTGTTACGCTCCCCAGCTATCGCGGCGATATAATTAACAAGTTGGAATTTACTGCCGAAGGACGCACGCCTGACCCGGAACGCATGATCCGTGCGTATAACCAATCCGCAGCAACCTTGAACCTGCTACGCGCCTTCGCACAAGGGGGCTATGCCGACCTTAATGAAGTTCACAGATGGAATCTGGATTTTGTTTCTGACAGTCCGCTTAGCCAGCGTTATGAGCAGGTTGCCAGCGATATCGACCGCGCCCTTACTTTTATGCGCGCTTGCGGCATTACGGGCGAAAAAGTTCCGACAATGCGTGAAACGGAATTTTACACCTGTCATGAAGCTTTGCTTCTGCCCTATGAAGAAGCCATGACCCGTGTTGATAGCACCACAGGTGACTGGTATGACACCTCGGCCCATTTCCTCTGGATTGGTGCCCGTACCCAGCAAACAGACGGCGCCCAGATTGAATTCGCCCGCGGCATCAATAATCCGATCGGGATGAAGGTTCCGCCGGAGCTGGATGCGGACACATTGATGACCTTGGTTGATAAACTGAACCCGAAAAATGAAGCCGGACGCCTGTCATTAATCGCCCGTATGGGACATGGCCAAGTGGAAGAAAAACTGGCCCCCTTGGTTCGTAAAATCAAAGAAGAAGGACGCAATGTTGTCTGGATTTGTGACCCCATGCACGGCAATATTGAAAAATCTTCAACAGGGTTTAAAACACGCCGCTTTGACAATATTTTGGCAGAAGTTAAAGGGTTCTTTAATGTGCATCGTGCAGAAGGCACACACCCCGGCGGCGTTCACTTTGAAATGACAGGACAAAACGTTACCGAATGTGTCGGCGGCGCGCATGATGTCACCGAAGAAGACCTCTCCAGCCGCTATCACACCGCTTGTGATCCGCGTTTGAATGCTAATCAAGCGTTGGAGCTGGCCTTTTTGGTAGCAGATGAACTAAAAGCCCTACGATAACGTTATGAAAAAACTGGACGAAGACATTCGTCCTTGGTAAGACTTGTTATTCTTCAACAATCACAGTGAGTGTAAAAATGGGTATTGTTCCGGAAAGATCCGCCGAAGATCAGGCTGCATATGAATTATCTTTATCAAGAGGTTTCTGCGAAACTTCTGACCATATGGTGCAAATTCTTAAGTCAAATGCTGATGCGGAACAGGCAAATAGAGACCGTGTTTTAAACGAAGGTTTTGGAGAAGGACCTATTGCAGTTGCCCTTGCGGCAGCGCATCTAAAAAGATAAATTCTCTTAATGAAGAAATTGCCGCATATTATTTTGGCTCAGCTTAATCCAACCGTGGGGGATTTAGGCGGCAATTTTAAAAAGATATCCGATATTCTGGATAAAAACCGAGACGCCGATCTTGTTGTTTTTCCTGAAATGGTAACTACGGGCTATCCGACGGATGATCTTGTCCTCAACCCCTATTTCATGGACAGGGTTGAGTTTCATATCAAAAAGTTAATTGAAGCCACGAAGAAAAGTAAAACCGCTTTTCTTTTGCCGACACCGTGGCGTGAAAAAGACAAGCTCTATAATGCTGCTTTGCTTATTGCCGAAGGTAATATTCTTCATAAGGTATTTAAACATCATCTGCCGAACTATGGCGTTTTTGATGAGAAACGTATTTTTGAAAAAGGACAATCCGCCCAAGTTTTTGATCTTAACGGCACCAAGCTGGGCATTATGATTTGTGAAGATATGTGGTTTCCCGATGTGGCCGCAAATCTTAAAGCACAAGAGGCCGACATTTTAATTGTACCCAACGGCAGCCCCTATCAAACAAACATTCATGATATGCGCACCGAACAGGCGTACGCGCGCGTTAAAGAAACAAATTTACCCCTTATCTACGTTAATCAGGTCGGTGGTCAGGACGAACTGGTTTTTGACGGGCATTCCTTTGTTATGGATGAGACCGGCGTTACCACACATCAACTCCCTGCTTTTGAAGAAATCGCTTGTGACCTGACAAAGGAACATAGCTACCACCCTTTAAAAAAGACCGAGGAAATTTATAAAGCAGTAACACTGGGGCTACATGACTATGTACACAAAAATAATTTTCCCGGTGTTTTGATTGGCTTATCCGGCGGGATTGACAGCGCCCTGTCTGCCGCAATTGCCGTTGATGCTGTCGGCGCAGAAAATGTTCATTGCGTTATGATGCCCTCCCCCTATACCTCGGAAGAAAGTTTGGAAGATGCACAAGCTTGTGCGGAGTTGCTCAACGTCCAGCTGGATATGATTGCAATTGAAGACATCATGGATGCCTTTGATAAATCAATGGGGAACATTATTGACCGCATGAACGCGGGAACAACTTTTGAAAATATACAATCACGGGCACGTGGCGTACTGCTAATGGCACTTTCAAATGCAACCGGAAAAATGGTTCTCTCGACAGGAAACAAATCCGAAATGGCCGTTGGCTATGCTACGCTTTACGGTGATATGTGCGGCGGCTTTAACGCCCTGAAAGATCTCTATAAGATGCAGGTCTATGATCTGTCAGAATGGCGAAACGAACAAAGCTATGTCATCCCTGAGCGGATTATTACCAAAGCGCCGAGCGCCGAGCTGAAACCAAATCAGACCGATCAGGATACCTTGCCCCCTTATGGGATTCTTGATGATATTCTCGAACACCTGATTGAAAAGGACACAGCGCCCGAACAAATCCCTCACGACAGAGAAACCATCATGCGGGTTTGGAAAATGCTGGATATGGCCGAATATAAACGCCGTCAAGCACCCCCCGGAGTTAAAATCACCCCACGTGCCTTTGGCCGTAACCGCCGCTACCCCATCACAAACGGGTTTTTTAGATCAAATCAATCATAAGTATTAAGGGCATCGCTCGGCCTTAAAGCTTACCCCGCCGAAGGCAGGATAACAAACGCCATGGCTTAATTTTTCATTGGCATTCGACGCCCTCGTCTCCGCAACATCTTTTGTTGTTTGTTGTATTGAAGATCGCCCGCTTTGTCTTGCCTCTGCAGCATGTCTCCTTGCTTCCATAGAGCTCTTATTAAAAACCATCATAAGAACGCACGGCACGCAATTGGCCGCTTTCCCGGTTGTATTATGTAGAACGACATGCCATTTTGCTGGGGGTTGCAGCTTAGGCTTATTATCGACGACAGGTTTCCCAACCTTTACAGGGGGAAGATCAATA
>DAOPJS010000041.1:0-8212 GCA_035399785.1 Alphaproteobacteria bacterium | reverse complement strand
CATGGTAGGTTGTGCCCCCTGAGAAGATTGAGGCATGATGTTTTCCATGCCTGTACCCTGCAGCATATTTTTAATCGGCAACTGCCCGCTGATTTTCGACAGGATATCCTGTCCCAGCATTTCCTGAACTTTTTCAGCCAATAAAGATACCTGAGCTTGTTGAATAAATGGTTGCGCCGTTTGCGCCGCTTCACCGTCCAGTGTTTGCAGCTCCGCAATCGCGCCTTTAATATTGCCCTCATCCAACATCTTTTGTGCTTTTGATACAGTCACCTGCGTATCTGTACCGGCAACCAGTTCTCCTTCTTTTTCAACTTGAAAAATATTGCTTAAACGGGCCGTGGCTTTTTCCTTTAAAGAAACATCTTCGCCTTTAAGGGAGGACACAACAATATCTCCCGCCAACCCTTTGAACTCACCTGACAGACCTTCCGCCGTCAACACGCCGCCATTGGCGTGGGGCGCCAGACGATCCAGCGCCGCCTTTAATTCGGGGTTGTCATCCCCTGCCAGTTTTTCCAACAAGGCCAAATCATTTTCAAACGGTTCCTGACGGTTTAGAGAGTCACGCAATTGTGAAAAAGCAATAAGCATTGCCGCCGCTTTTAAATCATTCCCCGATACGCCTTCCAGTGTCTGGCTTAGTGCGCCGTCTTCATCGTTTTGTGCATCAGCCAGATTTTGATTAAGAGAAGACTGGGTATCTTGATTTTCAACCATCGCCCGCAATTCATCGACGGAACTTTTCAGTTGCTCCTGCCCCGGCACACTTTCTTCCAACGACTTAATACGGGCGATCAGATCACCAAAATTATTTTGTCCGCCTGACAGCTCAGCCATTTGCTCTTCCAAAATCATCAGACGCTGTGACAGCGGCCCGGCATCGGCGCCAAATACACCATTGGAAATCTTATCTGCTTTTTCGGAAAGTTGTTGAACGGTATTTTGAATATTTTGTGCCTGTGTCTGCAGGTTATCCATTTTTGCCTGAATATTTTCAGGGACCAAATTTTTTATAAAGGACGTGCGCTCGTTAACGTCATTCACTTCGCTTTCCAATTGGTCAATTTTATCGGATTGAGCTTCGATCTGCTGGGTATTGTCCTGCATATTCGGCCATAACAAAAATGTCCCGACGGCCACAGCCAGTAAAATCAACCCTGTGGCGATCCACGCACTGGCCACCATGGTCTTACGGTTATTTTCGGCAATTGCCGCCATCAGATCGTCATGGCTTTCTTCTTTCGGGGCGGCGGGTCTTTGTGAGGGTCTGTTATTTTCCACTTTGGCGCTCTCTTGTTGCACAGGTTGTGAGGTAACGGGGACGGAAGACGGTCTTTTTTCGGTTTCCACAGGCTTAGCTGTTACCGCAGGTTTTTCAGCCTTGGCGTTCTGGTTGGCAATGGCACCGTTTTTTACCAGATCGGATATATCGATATTGTTTTCTTTTGCCGCAGATAAAATCTGGTCACGGCGAGTCCCCGGAATAACATCACGTTTTTTCCAGCCCTGCACCGTCGTGACCGGCGTATCAATCTTGGCCGCCATCGGGCGGATCCCACCAAAACGTTCGATAATCTCGCCGGCATTGTTCAAGGCCTGTGCATCATTATTACTCATAAATCGGTTCTCCTGCTCTTTAATCTTCCAATAGGGCCAAAATCCCCTCACGATCGGGGCGGGCGGCAAGACGTACTTCCTGCCAAGGCAATTCAGACACGTACTCTATCATGGACGCCCCTAAACACAAGGCTTTTGAGGTTTTCAGCCCCTCTTCCAAGCCCTCTTTGCGGATATAATCGACGAAGCTTTGGGCCGTACGCGTCGAAAAGAACAGGACATAGTCAACCCCCCCTTGGGCTACAGCATCGCGGCATTCAGAGGAAATTTCCCCTTTTTTATCAACATGATAGAGGATTACTTCTTCAACCTCTGCGCCGTCGACCATCTTATTCAGGGGTTTGGCCACTTCCTGCCCCCTGATATAGAGATACGGCCTTGGTGATTTTTGTGCAGATAACAAAGCGGCCAGATCATCAACCGTTCCCGCGGCACTGGTGATATCAGAAAAGCCTGCGGCGATTGCTTCCGCCTTCGTTCTGTCCCCGACCGTATAAACAGTGATGTTACGTGCAGATGTATTTTGGACATAGACACGCACGCCGTTCACACTGGTAAAAATAAGCCCTGCATATTTATCATCGGAAATAGAAATATCATGATCATGAAGAATCACGTCAATGAAGGGTTCGCAGAAAACATCATATCCCTTGTCACGAAGACTCTGCGCCATCTCCTGCGCATCTTTCAGCGGGCGGGTGATAAGCACGCCCCCTGCCATCACGTCAAAATCCCCTCGGGCAGAATGGTTTTTATTTTCATCCCGAGCGCCGTGCCGATGGATTGCGCCTCGACATCTGACTGACAGGGTTGGGTCACAGCATCACGGAAACACTTCGTCCCGTCCAAGGATAAAACTTCCGCGCGCAAATAAATGTTCCCGCCTTGCATCATTGCATAGGCCGCAATCGGTGTGTGGCATGACCCGTCGAGCACCGCCAATACCGCCCGCTCCGCCGCGGCGCAATAGCCGGTTTGGTGGCAATGAACGGCGTTCATGATTTCCTGTAATTCCAAATCTTCCGTCTTGGTTTCAACACAGACAATGCCCTGTCCGCAGGCAGGAAGCGTTACTTCGACAGGAAGCGGATGGATCATATCGTCACTAATATTCAGCCGCGTTAATCCCGCCATTGCCAGAAAAGTGGCATCAACCTGCCCTGCCCGCACTTTATCCAGACGCGTCTGAACATTGCCGCGAAACGGAACGACTTTAATATCGGGGCGGTGATGCAGCGCGATAGCCATGCGGCGCGGGCTGCATGTTCCGACGACAGCCCCTTCGGGCAGATCATCGAAGGATTTATATTTGACGCTGATAAACGCATCACGTGCATCTGCCCGCGGCATCACATGATTAATCGCCAGCCCTTCGGGTAAAACGCTCGCCATATCTTTCAGGGAATGAACGCCGCAATCAATCTCACCTGCCAGTATCGCTTTTTCAATTTCCTTGGCGAATTGCCCTTTGCCGCCTTCTTGCTCACACAGGGATTTTTCGCCATCCTGTTTTTTCCAATCAGCGGCACTGGTCATCGGAATAATCTCTATGGCCAAAGACGGATGCGCCGCCTTCAGCGCATCAGCCAGCATATTGGCCTGAACAAGCGCCAAGGGCGAATTACGGGTTCCGATCTTAAGGGATTGGCGTTTCTGGTTACTCATAGTCACTTTTTGTAGGCGCTTTACACCGCGTTGAAAAGATGAAATATCTTCTGGCTATGAAAAACGCCGCAAAAACAGATGCCAAAATCGTTTTGGGTATTGAGACATCCTGCGATGAAACCGCGGTCGCCGTGGTGCGTGAAGACGGCAAAATCCTGTCCAACCTTGTCCTCAGCCAGTTGAAAGAACATAAGGCCTTTGGCGGCGTTGTTCCCGAAATTGCGGCGCGCGCGCATCTGGATCATATCGACAATCTGATCAAGGCGGCGATGCAAGACGCCGATATGGATTTTGCGCAGCTCAGCGGCGTTGCCGCCACCAGCGGCCCGGGTCTGATCGGCGGGGTGATGGTCGGCATGATGGCGGGCAAAGCGATTGCCGCCGCCCATGATTTACCCTTTATCGGCGTCAACCATCTGGAAGCGCATGCCTTAACTGCGCGCCTCACCGATAAAATTGACTTCCCCTACCTGATCCTTTTGGTATCAGGCGGACATACGCAAATTCTGGTTGCCGAAGATGTCGGCGTGTATAAACGTTGGGGCACAACAATTGATGATGCCCTTGGCGAATGTTTTGATAAATCCGCCAAATTGATGGGACTGCCTTATCCCGGCGGTCCCAATTTGGAAAAAATGGCCGCGTCCTGCACCGATCCTGCCCGTGCCTTGGAAAAATTTCCCCTACCCGCGCCGTTAAAAGGACGCGAAGGATGCGACTTTTCTTTTTCGGGATTAAAAACCGCCGTGCGCAATCATGTTGAGAACCTGCCTGAAGGTGATTTGAAACAGCAAGACATCGCCGATCTTTGTTACAGCTTCCAGATCACCGTTGGCGATATCCTGAAAAACCGTTGTCATAACGCGATTTCAGCTTTTTTCGACAATTATCTGCAAGGGGACAAAAAGCCTGCACTCGTTGTCTGCGGCGGAGTTGCGGCCAATCAGCACTTGCGCTGTGTCCTGCAAGACTTGACGCAGCACTTCAAGATGGATTTTATAGCACCGCCTCTGGCATTATGCTCCGATAACGGGGCGATGATTGCCTGGGTCGGATTGGAAAAACTGAAACAAAATAAAACCGATCCGCTTGATATCGCGGCGCGTCCGCGTTGGCCGTTAGACCCGACAGCAGAAAAAAGACCGGGCGGCGGTGTCAAAGCGTAAAAATAATAAGTAACAGAAGGGTCAACATGAAAAAGATAGCGATTATTGGTGCAGGTGCGTGGGGGACGGCCTTGGCACAATCTCTGGCGAATGCGGGACGTGATGTCTTGCTGTGGGCACGTGAAAACAACGTTGTTGAATCAATCAATCATCATCACGAAAACTCCCTTTATCTGAAGGGCGTGCGCCTGAATGAAATGATCAAGGCAACGCATAACATGGATGATATCGGCCATTGCGATATTTTCCTGATTTCAACGCCGGCGCAACATGTGCGCACAACATTGGAAAGCATGAAAAATATTCTGGCCGGCAAACCTTTTGTGATTTGCGCCAAAGGAATTGAAATCAATACAGGTCTGATGATGACGGAAGTGGCGCATCAGGTTATCCCCGATGCAAAAGTCGGCGTTCTGAGCGGACCGACTTTTGCCTCCGAAATTGCGCGCGGTCTTCCTTGTGCTGTCACACTGGGTATGAAAGATAAAAATCTGGGCGAAGAAATTGTCGGTGTGATCGGATCGCGAACCCTACGCACTTATTTGACCGAAGATGTTATCGGCGCACAGATCGGCGGCGCGGTGAAAAACGTTATCGCGATTGCCAGCGGTGTTGTTCAGGGCCGCAAGATGGGTGAAAGCGCGCGCTGCGCCCTCGTCACCCGCGGACTGACGGAGATGGGACGACTGGCCACGGCCATGGGGGCAAAGAAATCCACCTTGATGGGGATGTGCGGTGTCGGCGACTTAATCCTGACTTGCTCATCGATGCAATCACGTAACTTTTCCCTCGGCGTTGCATTGGGTGAAGGAAAAACACTGGAAGAAATTCTGGGTGAGCGTATTGCCGTGACCGAAGGGGTGCACACAGCAAAAGCCTTGCAAGTAATGGCAAAAAATCACGCCGTTGATATGCCGATTTCAAAAGCGGTCAATGATTTCCTGAACGAAGGAATTGCGATTGAAGAAATTGTAGAAAAACTACTTGATCGTCCGTTAAGAAAAGAAAATATTTAAAACATGAAATACTGGTTAATTAAGAGCGAACCTTATAAATGGTCATGGAATGATCAGGTAAAAAAAGGCACCGAACATTGGGACGGTGTACGCAATTACCAAGCCAGTAATAATATGAAAGCCATGACAATTGGCGATCAGGCTTTTTTCTACCACTCCAACGAGGGGAAAGAAATTGTCGGTATCGTCGAAGTCGTGAAGGAATACTACCCCGATCATACCGACCCGAAAGGTCGCTTCGGTATGGTTGATTTCAAAGCGGTGAAACCCTTAAAAAAACCTGTGACCCTTGCCACCATCAAGGAAACAAAATCATTGGCCGATATGGCGCTCTTAAAACAATCCCGGCTGTCCGTCTCCCCCGTTTCCAAAAAGGAATGGGACGTTATCCTGAAGATGGGTGGGTTGTAAGTGTCATTAAAAACTGTTTCTCTCATCCTGCTCGTCATTTTCATCTGGGGCAGTAATTTCGTCGCGATCAAAGCCGGCGTGATGGCGATTGATCCGCTGGTGTTACTGGCGATGCGCTTCACGCTGGCCGGGTTGATCTTTATTCCTTTTATGAAATGGCCGGGATGGAAAAAAGCATCGATGATTATGCTGGTCGGATTTTTGATGGGGCCACTGCATCAGGGGTTGTTATATTTTGCCTTAACAGTGATGCCTGCAGGATTAATGTCCGTCCTTCTACAAAGTAACGTCATTATGGTGACATTGATCGGCTGGTTATTCCTGAAAGAAAAAGTCGGTTGGCGAACATGGTCAGGTATTTTAGTCGGTATTTTAGGCGTCGCCGTTCTGGTCGGCATTCCCGATCCTTCGGCAACGGGGACAGGTTATGCCCTGGCCTTACTATCGGCCTTCTTTATTGCCCTCGCCTATATCGCGATGAAACAATTACATGTTGTGCATCCACCGACATATATCGCCCTGATGTCCCTGCCCGTTGCACCGTTTATTATGCTCTCCAGCTATGTCGTCGAAGGAACGGACTGGCTGAACCATCTGGACACCATTGACTGGAAAATTGTCGGCGGCGTTGTTTTCTATCAGGCCATCATCCTGTCCCTAAGCCATATGGTATGGCAGCGTTTGATGACACAGATGCCCGTCAGCCAAATTATCCCGTGGACATTGCTCATTCCTGTCGCGGCCATGGGCGCGGCAATATTGATTTTGGGTGAAACCCTCACCCCGTCTATTCTGGTCGGTGGCTTGCTGACGATTTCGGGGGTTGGTATCGTCACCCTGCGCCGTATCCAAAAGAAGCAAACTGCCCCGATTGAAGGCAATCTGGATTAACATAATGCGATTTGACTTTATGGGAATTTAGGCGTATTCCTTATCTCCTACTTATGAAATTGGGGAGATAAATCCAATGAAAGCACTTTCAAAAACACTGGCCGCCGCCGCCATCGGTCTGGCAGGCCTGGCCGCCGAAGCACCTGATGCGCAGGCAGGCAATAATGATGTCGGCATCAGCGGATGTCTGGATATCGGCGGTATTTTTTCACTCTGCGCCGATTCAAGAGGGCAACACAGCATCGGTATTCCTTTTCCGAATGATCCCTATCATCGCCACGACATCCAAAAAGTGGAAATTGCCCGTGTCCCTGCGCCGTATCGATGCCCGGCAGGAACAGATTCCGAAGCGTTAATCGGCAATCAGTTTCCCGGCACGCCTTATGGTACAAAAATCTGTTACGACCATTACCGTCGTTAAATAATGCAGCGACAAGCTATAAATAATTTTAGGGGCTGAACGGCCCCTTTAATTTTGCTATAGTGCTTTTCCATGAGCACAGAAAACAATATATTTCCTCCGCCAGCCTCCCTCGCCGCGACGGCGCATGTAAATGCCGAAAAATATGAAGAACTATATGCGCAGTCTATTGAAAACCCCGACAAATTTTGGGGAGAAATCGGTCAGCGCTTAGACTGGTTTCAAAAACCGACAAAAATAAAAAACACATCCTTTGACGGCGATGTATCGATCAAATGGTATGAAGACGGCGTTTTGAACGCCTGCTATAACTGTGTCGACCGTCATCTGCCTGCCAAAGAAAATGATATTGCCATGATCTGGGAAGGGGATGAACCAAGCCATAATCTGCATATTACCTACGCCGATTTGAAATCTGAAGTTTGTAAAACAGCCAACGCCCTGAAAGCACGCGGCATTAAAAAAGGTGACCGCGTGACCATCTATATGCCGATGGTGGTGGAAGCGGTTTATGCGATGCTGGCTTGCGCCCGTATCGGCGCGGTTCACAGCGTTGTCTTTGGCGGGTTTTCTCCTGAATCCCTGAAAGACCGTATTCTGGATTGCGCCAGCCAAATTGTTATTACAGCCGATGAAGGTGTGCGCGGCGGTAAGCATATTCCGCTCAAAGCCAACACGGATGAGGCGCTTCTCTCCTGCCCTGACGTTCATAGCGTTATTGTCCTCAGCCGCACCGGCGGTGATGTTAATTGGATGGAGGGGCGCGACCTGTGGTGGCATGAATTTGTTCATACGCAATCAAATGATTGTCCGTGCGAGGAAATGAATGCGGAAGATCCGCTTTTTATTTTATACACCTCCGGCTCCACAGGAAAACCAAAGGGTGTTTTGCACACCACCGGCGGTTACATGGTATTTGCCAGCTTTACCCATGAGATTACTTTTGATTATAAGGAAGGCGATGTTTATTGGTGCACCGCCGATGTCGGATGGGTCACAGGGCACAGCTATATCGTCTACGG
>DAOPJS010000040.1:2894-8232 GCA_035399785.1 Alphaproteobacteria bacterium | reverse complement strand
GTCCAAAGAATTTTGTACCGAAAGACAGAGACAATATGTTCAAACGATGGAATTAAAGGGTCCGTATACTCCCCAAGTCATTATTAATGGGCGTCATGATATTCCCGGTTCACGAAGAGGTTGGATAAAAGGAACCATTGCAGACGATCTCAAAGAAATCAGAATTTCAAAGATAGGATTAGCTTTATCAGATAATCAGTTGAATATAAGCCTGCCGCAAATTGATAAGGGAACGTATCAGGTTCTGCTTTTTCCGTTCGGATATAACCATGCAGAAATGATCAAGGCCGGGGAAAATGAAGGTAAGTTGTTACAATACACAAACCCCGTTGAAAATATTATTCCTCTCGGCTCATGGAATGGAAAAGCCAAGTCGCTGTCATATAATGTAAAAGACTACACCGATGCACATGGTTTTGCCGTCATCGTTCATAATTTCAGCCTGACCGGATCTATCGTCGCAGCGTCACAAATAAAAAGATAATTTTTGGGCTATTTATAGGAAAAAAATAGTCCTTGTGGGGGGATCCGGATAGACAATTTCAATTCCGCCTTTTCCGTCACGTTGATACCCGATAGGTTTTTCGCCAAACGCATTGACCTGATCAAAACATGGTTTCAGCACGATATATTCTCCCTCTATCGTGGTGTGATAAGGGGGATCCGGTTGATCATGCGGAATACGGGTCAGCTTCATGACAGGATAAATACCATAATATTACGGAAAATAGTAGTGTTTTA
This sequence comes from Alphaproteobacteria bacterium, assembly GCA_035399785.1. Classification (GTDB taxonomy): domain Bacteria; phylum Pseudomonadota; class Alphaproteobacteria; order Micavibrionales; family Micavibrionaceae. Next base: position 7,491 of record DAOPJS010000040.1, on the reverse strand, counting down.
TCTCCTGACAAGGTTTTTACGTTAATAGGAAACTGTCCCTTTATTGATCTATCTCGATTAAAACGGGGACATGATCTGAAGGCTTATCCAGATCACGGTAATTCTCAAGGATTTTGTAGCCTTTTAATTGTTTCACCAGCGGCTTGGTCACCCAGATATGATCCAGCCGACGACCACGATTTGATTTACGCCAATCACGGTTTCTATAGGACCACCAGCTATAGCATTTTTGATCATCAGGCACGAAATGACGGATGGCATCTTCCCAATCAAGCGAAGCATACATGTGCCCCAGCTTTTCAATTTCTATCGGCGTATGCGAGACGACTTTTTGTAATTGTTTGGATGACCAGACATCGTGCTCCCGCGGGGCAATATTAAAATCACCAAGGGTGATAACTTTTTTCTTGGCCGTATAGTTTTGCGCAAACCAGTCCGCCATTTCATCAACGAAGTCGAGTTTATGAGCAAATTTTTCGTTTATCTTGCGATCAGGCTCATCTCCGCCCGCGGGGATATAAAGATTATGCAGATCAAATCCCTTATAAGATGCAGCGATATGGCGGCAATCTTCCTTGCCGACGCGGTGATGAATATCAACACTCTCAAACGGCTGACGCGAGAGAATACAGACACCGTTATACCCTTTCATGCCATGGGCATGGATATGCGTGTACCCTTCATTTTCAAAAACATCGTACGGGAAAAATTCATCAGGTGTTTTTGTTTCCTGTAAACAGATGATATCAGGTTTTTCCTCACGCATTAATTTGACAACGATAGGGGCGCGAAGACGAACCGAGTTAATATTCCAAGTAGCTATTTTCATTATTTATTCCATTAAAAAATACCAGCCATAGGCAACAATCATGGCGGGGATGGATGTATAAAGCGTTGCCAATATAGCGGTCTTGGGCGCCAGTGCAATAGCAGGAAAAAGCGCATCGCCGTCGTTACTGATGGCATTCCCCAGTTGCGCGGAGAGCGGAATGAGACCGTTCAGATAAAATGTCGTGACCAAAATCTGTGGCCCGCAGCCGGGAATAAAGCCAATCAAAACGGCCATGAGCGGCATGACAGGCTGCCAGACGGCGAAGACAGATTTCAAATCAAAATTCCCCCAATGCATTGATAATTCGAACGCCAAAAACGCCATCACCACCCAGACGGTAACAAAATTTGTATCGATGATGACGCGCTCCAGATGCACTTTCCATCCTTTGGTTTCAATCATTTTGCCGGACAGGTTGACGATACTGGGCCCTGAATTGGGATTTAACGCCCACATGACGATTGATAATACCGCGCCCCAAAAACCAATCCAAAGCGTCGGCTGATAGACAGACCATGCGCCGAACCATGCATCGGAATCTATTTGCAGAGCATTGGCCGCCCCCAAAGCCAGTCCCGGCAGCATCAAAACAATCCACGGATATTGCAAAAATCCTGTCACGTCGGGCATTTCCGCATGCGCCATAAATTCTTTTTTGGTTTCCTGCTCTTTGCGCAAAAAGTCACGGCCATGAATGAGTTCGACGATATATCCCGAAACAATGCCGACAGCCAGCGAGATGGCATATACAAGCAAAGCCGTTTCCGGTTCCCGCGCCAAGAGCAAAAAGGCCGCATCGCCCATTGTGGCGGTCAGTACCGCCACCATCGATCCAAACCCCAAACGCCCCGATACATATTGCGTCATCACAATGATGGCGCCGCCGCATCCGGGCAATGCCCCCATCACCGCGGCAATAGGAATATGCCATTTCGGATAACGGTTTAAGAGATCATCTGTATCCAGTTTGAATAAATGCTCCAACGCGTAAAAAAGCGCGAGGGTAAAAGCTACGAATGTACTGACGCTGACATAGGCACTTGAAAGTGCTTCGCGTCCGACATTACGCGTAGCTTCGGGAGCAAAAAAACAAATACCGAAAACAAAAAGAAGAACGGAGCCACGAAGGGCTCCCTTATTTTTATTTTGCTTCAACCATGACAGAAAGTCGGTCATTCACATTAAAGCGGCAGCTGCATTCCCGCAGGAAGGCCGAGTTCTTCCATCATTTTTTTTGTTTCGTCGGCCAGTTTTTGATCTGCCTTTGATTTGGCGTCATTCAAGGCCGCCTTAATCAAATCTTCCAGCACTTCTTTTTCGTTCAGATCCATCATGGAATCATCAATTGAAATACCTTTTGTTTCGCCCTTACAGTTTGTTACGGCCTTAACCAAACCGCCGCCTGCCGTTCCTTCGACTTCCTGATCGCCGAGTTTTTCCTGCATGGCCTGCATTTTATCCTGCATCATCTTGGCTTGTTTCATCATTTCCTGAATGTTCATTTTATCAGATCCTTCTTGGTTTATTTTTTTGTAATTTCTTTGACTTTGGCATCGGGAAAAATCTGCATGATATTTTTCATCAGAGGTTTTTCCATGATTTCACTGCGCAATTTTTGCTCTGCCGCGTCGGCCAGTTGCGCCAATGTCGGCTGTCCCATTTGAGATGACACACTGACAACCCAGCGGTTGGTTGTTATCGCTTTCAAACTGCGTGAAATCTCGCTCGCCAAGCCCTGCGGCGCATTTTCGGCCGGGCGAAATTCAATTAGTCCTTCGGCAATTTTAACAGGATGGGCAAACATTCTGACCTGTGTCGCCAAAACCATCTCCCCGTTTTGTTCCAAGGCATCGACAACATCCTGCATAGTGGAGATAGATGTCACAGCATCGGATTTCAACGCTGCTTTCGTTTGCAGCGCCGGAGAAGACGCCATCGGCGGCGGGTTATTATCCGATTGGATTGTCGCGCCGCCGGCGTTTCCTGAAGGAGATGTCTGCATCATTGCAGCAGCCGCATTATTGGCCGGCTGATCTTTCAATTTTTTAACCAGATCGGCGGGATCCGGCAACTCCGCGGCATAGGTCAGGCGGATAATAATCATCTCCGCCGCCTTTTGCGGGTTGGCCGCCATGTTGACTTCGCCAAGCCCCTTCAACAGTAATTGCCATGTCCGCCCCAAAGTCGGCATCGATAAACTGTCCGCCAGATTTTCAAGGCGTTCCTGCTCACCCTTTGGCAAGTTCATGCTATCGCGCATCTTCGGCAGCGCGCGGTGTTTGGTGAGAAGATGGGTTAAATCCAACATGTCCTGAATCACAACAACAGGATCGGCCCCTTTTTTATAAAGATCTTCCATGATGCCCAGCGCATCGGCTGCCTGCCCCTTCATCGCATTTTCAAGCAAATCAAGAATAAGCGCGCGGTCGGCCATACCGAGCATATCCTTCACCTGTTCCGCCGTCACTTTGGAATCACCCAAAGCAATAGCTTGATCCAGCAAGCTTAGACCGTCACGCACAGAGCCATCGGCGGCGCGGGCGATGAGATCCAGTGCTTCTTTTTCTGCGGTCACGTTTTCTTTTTCAGAAATCTTTCCGTAGTAATCAGCCAAAATATCGGCATCTATACGGCGAAGATCAAAACGCTGACAACGCGATAAAACCGTAATGGGCACTTTGCGGATTTCAGTTGTTGCAAAAATAAATTTGACGTGCTCCGGCGGCTCCTCCAGTGTTTTCAGCAGCGCGTTAAACGCCGCTTTGGAGAGCATGTGCACCTCGTCAATAATATAGACTTTATAACGTGCGGAGGTCGGCGCGTAGCGCACCCCGTCGAGAATTTCGCGGATATCGTCAATCCCCGTGCGGCTGGCCGCGTCCATTTCCATGACATCAGGGTGACGGTCTTCGGCAATGGCCTTACAGATATCACAATCGTCAGTCGGCCCCGTTGTCGGCCCCGCTTTACCATCGGCGCCCGTGTAGTTGAGCGCCTTGGCGATAATCCGCGCCGTTGTGGTTTTACCAACCCCGCGAATACCCGTCAGCATAAAGGCGTGGGCAATGCGCCCCGATTCAATGGCGTTCTTCAGCGTGCGTACCAGCGCATCCTGACCGATCAGGTCATCAAAATTCTGCGGCCTGTATTTCCGCGCCAAAACGCGGTAAGGGGCTTGTTTTTGTTGAGAAAGATCTGACATCCCTCCTTTTTAGAGCGATTCAAGGACAGGCGCAACGAATACAGACGCAAATGCCGATAAATCCGCAAAAAAGGCAAAAATTAAGCCGGTATCAATACCAGCTCTTTCCTATCCTTATCCTTTTTAACGGCATTTTCGACCATTTTACGCCTGTTACGCGCCGGCCAGAGATATTGCGCCAAACGAAGCTGCTTATTCGTAATCACGCGGTATTGCGCATTTACATTTGGCTGCCGATCAGGATTTTGACTGCCAAGGCCAAGCTTTTCCCGCTCCTCTACCCAGTCAAGAATGCTCCAGTTCCCCTGCCGCCCCTGCACCGCGGCGGTGCAGCTTTCGATCCAGTCCCCTGAATTCACGTAAAGTTTTCCATTATTTTCGGTAACTTCGGCATGGTGAATATGGCCGCAGATCATCCCGTCTATATCCTCGGGCAGGCTGCTGGCGGCTTGTTCAAAATTCGCGATAATGCCGACAGCATTTTTGGTATTTTTCTTCAACAATTTGGCAAAGGAAAAACGTGTTCCGCCGTTAAATTTTTTGGACAATTCGGAAAACGCCGT
>DAOPJS010000040.1:0-2794 GCA_035399785.1 Alphaproteobacteria bacterium | reverse complement strand
GCGCGGCTTTCTTATTCAGCGCGTCCATCACACGGGCGTGCATTTCGGGAAACGGACGGTGTTTGTGTTTTTCCAGATACCAGCCGTCCATAACATCACCGTTCAGAATAAGTGTATCGCAGTCGGTGTGCTCCAGAAATTCAACGAGCAATCCCGCCTCGACAACCTTGCGTTTGCCGAGATGCAAATCCGAAATAATGATGGTGGGATAATAGACCGTGGACGGAGAAAGATGGTGACTATCACGTGGCATATTTTATGACTTTAGTAGTTAGCTTTATTCTCGCCATCATGATGAATGATTCCCTCTTTTATCAGAACAGATGAGTGGAAGTTATCCACGCGTAATCGTGGAAAAATTTTGTATAAATTCGGGAGAACGTAAAAAAAGAAAAGATAAAGTGGAAGACCGGACAGCGACCCGGAAAAAGTTACCTGCGGCTGCTTCCTCTCGGACCTGACCGGGTCCGGCAAGATTCCGCCCGCGCCGATCTTCCGACCCACGTTCTAGGGGGTTTTCACCTTAATTTCAAGTTTCTTGTTACGCCTGACTGATACGCTTATCAAACACGCCAGTTCACGCCACTGTGGATACGATCATACTTCGCTTTTCTGATCGCGCCGATAAGCATCATCAGAGGAAACAAGAGAAAAAAGCCAATCAAATAGGCCATTTCAAGCTCCTTTTCGATCCACTCTATTACCGTATATATGAGATTTTTTTATAATTAGTATTGCAAATATAGCATAGCAACGGTGATCTTGCAATGACAGACATTTAGGATTATGTAAGAGACTGATTTTTATATCTCTTTTCAGTACGCCGTTGTAGCTCAGGGGTAGAGCAACGCATTCGTAATGCGTGGGTCGGGTGTTCAAATCACCTCAACGGCACCATGCTCCCTCTATATACTTACCTACTTGTTTAGAAACAATTTTTTGAAGTCGCATTGGTTTCAAAACTAAATTTATGACTTTTTAAGCCAAATGAGGTAAAATGAAAGTCTGATGAGAAAATTTCTGCTCGGATTCATGGCATTTTTGATGCTCACGCCTGTTCTGGCGTGCGGTATGGCATTTTGCCCTATGACAGCCGCGGCGCAGGTTGCGATGGAAGAGCCATGCCATGATATGGGCAATATGGAAGAAAAAACATCTAAACCGCCGATGCTGGCGTTGGATTGTATGGGTGTTGATCTTTTTTCCCAAGTCGCCTCACTTGATTATGGCGTGGATCAACCTGCCATTCTTGTTTCCTATCCGTCATGGATAGATCTGAGCGCCGATTATGATTTTCTGGCCGATGCCGGTAATGTCATACGCGGGCCGCCACGAACGGACAGCCCGCTTCAATTCAACCCACCGATTATTCTGACGACGCAGCGTTTCCGCGTTTAGACGCTCTCCTTTTTCTTGTTGTTTTTTCAACTCTTGAAAAGGAGAATTTTTATGCGTGTATTTTTATTAATTGTAACACTACTGTTTGCCTTCGCGAGGCCCGTGAGTGCTGGCGAAGGACACTATATCTGCCCGATGCATCCCCATATTGTCGGGGAAGAAGGCGATAAATGTCCGATCTGCGGTATGAACCTTGTCGTCCAAAATGACGGCGAGGCATTGTCTGAGCCTGAACATCAACATGGCGACATGAAGATGGATGAAAAAAAATCTGCGGATGCTGTTTATCTCTGTCCGATGCATCCGCATATTACGGGCAAAGAGGGCAATGATTGCCCGATTTGCGGTATGCATCTGGTTCCCAAAGAAGACATGGATTCTTCTGATCAGGAACAAGACAGCCACAACAATGTTGAAGGATCGATTCAGATTGATCCTTCCTACATCCAGACATTGGGCGTTAAAACAACAACCGTTAAACAAACGGCTTTTGGGGACAGCATCCGTGCCTTTGGCCGTATTGCCGCCAATATGCGCAATGAACAGGAAATTGCTGTACAGGGTGAAGGCTGGGTTAAAACCCTTAAGACATCCGCCGTTGGGGATGTTGTCAAAAAAGGTGATCTGCTTTTCACGATTTATTCTCCCGATCTGATGGCAGCGCAATCAGATTATCTGATCAGTCAGCGCACCGGATATAAGGTCGGCAATCCCGAACAGCGCCTGCGTCTGAAAGGGATGGATGATCAAGCGATTGCCCTGCTAAAGAAAAAGGGTGCCATGATGGAGCGCACGCCGTTCCACGCGCCGATAGACGGTATTATTACCGCCCTTAACATTCGCGAAGGATCACATATATCTGATGGAGATGTACTGATGACCTTGCAGGATTTTTCAAGCCTTTGGGTTAATGCCGAAGTGGCCGTCAAAGACCTATCTCATTTGCAAGTCGGCACACCGGCCACGATTACAATTCCCGCCAACGGGGATAGTTATGAGAGTGTTGTTGATTATATTCACCCTGTTGCCAATTCGATGAGCCGCACTGCCACGGTTCGTTTGTTACTTGATAATCCTGAAGGAAGATTAAAGCCTGATATGTATGTTGATGTGGCCTTTAACGCCGATCAGCAAAATCATTTGGCCGTTCCCTCCGATGCCGTTTTATATGGCAGCATGGGTGCTTATGTGATTGAGGATTTAGGCAATGGAGCCTTCCGCCCCGTCATGGTCAAAACCGGCACAACAAGCGGTGATACAACGCAAATCAGAAGCGGATTGAATGAAGGACAGCGTATCGTTTCTTCCGGACAGTTTATGATTGATGCCGAAAGCAATTTGCGCGGCGGCATGTCCGCGATGGATCATGATATGGGGGCGATGTAATATCCATGAC
>DAOPJS010000039.1:0-8232 GCA_035399785.1 Alphaproteobacteria bacterium | reverse complement strand
AAGAAAATTCTTGATTCTTCGGCAGTTTTCATATCTACTTAAGCCAATCCGATATATTAAATGTTAAACAGCCGGCCGTAAGAGCATAAGAGAGCTGTATAGGAACAGGGTTAGGATATGTGCAAGTTTAAAGCACTGGGTATTTCGTGGCCACCGCGTGGTTGGGAACAGCTCGGTACTATTGATAAAACATCAGGACAAGCAATTATAAAAGAGCCTGCTTCGGCGCGGGTCGCCGGTCTTACCTACAACATAGAACCCATTCCCGTTTACCAAAAAGACAATCAGAGAGTATTTTGTTACGCCCTGCAGATTGATGGTTGGGAGTATACAATTCATAACGAAAGCCGCGAATATCCGATTTTGTCTTTCATGTTTCAGGAACGTCCTGACCCCGCAGTGCCGAAAAATTTTTATATATCCGATATTAAAAGCAAGGCGCGCCCGGTCATTGTTACGGAACGTTCCGCCCATCGCAGCATGATGGCCGCCCTGTTTATGATTAAGCAGATCAATAATTCACTGGTGCCCGATACCGAGCGGATTTTAAGATTGTATAAAATCCACCCGACACAGCGCAGTTTGTATGAAATCGACAATGAACGCAGGGATTCGCTTTACTGCGGTTTACCTTATGTCTGTATGGAAGGCGAGTCAGAGAAGGCCTGAATTAGTTCTTCTCGTCTTCTTCCTCGTCATCTTCGTCTTCTTCTTCGTCGTCCAGATCATCAAGGTCATCAAGATCGTCCAGGTCATCATCAAGATCGCCGTCAATGCCCAGATCTTCGTCATCATCGGAATCCAGATCGTCATCTTCCTCGACATCATCCAGACTGACGATATCATCATCGGCATCGATATCTTCGATGTCATCATCATCTTCGTCATCGGCCACTTTGGAAGCTACTTCTTTGGTCGGGACGATATCCTCAACGGCGGCAGAACGGCCGCGGCGTGATTTCACCTTGATTTCCCCTGTAAATTCCGTGTTACAGGAAGGACAAATGATCGGATCCTTGTCCATATCGTAAAAACGCATGCCGCAATTCATACATATGCGTTTCAATCCTTTTGACATGATGAAATACTCCTTCAAAAAATATAAAAATTATAAGCACCCTAAGTGCCTTATTTTTTCTCTTAAGTCAAAAAATATATGCAGGGCTAAAATCTATTTTTTATGTCTAATTAAAAGTCGAAAAAATTAACCCTTTATAGACCTCTAAGCGGTTATCATATAAAGTCTTTTTAGAAATTTTAACCAGATCATATTCTTGATTTTTTCGGAGGATTTTCATGCAAACCCCTGTTGTTATTTGTGGCTATAAACGCTCCCCTTTCCATTTTGCGATGAAGGGCGCGCTGGCCAAGGTTCGCCCCGATGATATGGCGGCCGATGTGATCAAGGCGTTGATCGCCGAAACAGGGGCAAAAGTAGAAGATATTGAAGATGTCCTGATGGGCTGCGCCTTTCCGGAGGCCGAGCAGGGCTTTAACCTTGGTAAAATTGTCGCGCAACTGGCAGGGCTTCCGAACAGTGTGGCGGGCGCGACGGTGAATCGTTTTTGTGGGTCGTCCATGACTACGGTGCAAATGGCAGCAGGGTATATTCAAATGGGCGCGGGGGATTTATTTGTCTGCGCCGGTGTCGAATCAATGTCGCGCATTCCGATGGGCGGGTTTAACCCGATGCCTAATCCGAATATGATGGATGTCTGTCCGGCCGCTTACATTGGTATGGGGGAAACGGCAGAAAATCTGGCCAAGAAATATAAAATTGACCGCGTAACACAGGAAAAATTTGCAGTCGATTCTCAAAATAAAGCCGCCGCCGCGCAAAAAGCAGGCAAGTTCAAAGATGAGATTGTGGCGATTGGTGAGGTGACCGAAGATGGCTGTATCCGTGAAGGCACAACGCCGGAGGGGCTGGCGGGTCTAAAATTGGCCTTTGATGAAAACGGGACTGTGACGGCAGGGACCGCTTCGCCTCTCACCGATGGGGCGGCGGCTGTGCTGGTGGCGTCAGAGGCCTATGCCAAGAAACATAAACTTCCCATTATGGCGCGGATTGTTTCCGTCGGGGTGGCAGGCTGCGCCGCCGATATCATGGGAATCGGTCCTGTACCGGCGACACAAAAGGCACTCAGCCGTGCAGGCGTTACGATGGATAAAATTGATATCATTGAATTGAACGAGGCCTTTTCGGCACAGTCTCTCTCTGTTGTTCATGATCTGAAAATCGATCAATCGAGGCTCAACCTTGATGGCGGCGCCATTGCTCTGGGTCATCCGCTCGGTGCCTCGGGCGCACGTATTACAGGAAAACTTGCAAGCCTGTTGCAGCGTGAGAAAAAGAAACTGGGACTGGCCACCATGTGTATCGGCGGGGGTCAGGGCACGGCGATTATTTTGGAAGCTGTCTGATGCAGGAATCAGAATTACAGGCAATTAAAGAGCGTAATGCGCGGGTGGAGGCTGATAAAGCCTGGGAAACCTCATGGGCGCGGCGCGGCTTTATCGTCTTGGTAACTTATATTTTGGCGGCGACTTATATGAATTATGCGGGGCTGGGTAATCCTTTTCTTGGCGCTTTTGTTCCGAGCGGTGGGTATTTGCTGTCTACCTTGTCATTACCGTTTGTAAAAAAATACTGGCTGGAAAATTTTTATAAAAATCAGGAGTCTTAAATGACAATCAATAAAGTGGCTGTGATCGGTGCGGGCGTAATGGGAAGCGGAATTGCCGCGCAAATTGCCAATAGCGGTACGCCCGTGGTTCTGCTGGATATCGTGCCGAAAGATGCCGAGGATCGTAATGTCATTGCCAAAGGCGCAATTGAAAAAATGTTGAAGGCTGACCCTGCGCCGTTCATGTCAAAACGTAATGCCAAATTGATTGAGGTCGGTAATCTGGAAGATGATCTGGATAAATTAAAAGACTGTGACTGGATTGTCGAAGTCGTTTTGGAAGATTTAAAAATCAAACATGCGACGTATGAGAAAATTCAAAAACATCGTAAGAAAGGTTCGATTGTTACGTCGAACACTTCAACTATTCCCCTTGCCAAATTGGTCGAAGGACAGCCTGCGGACTTTGCCAAAGATTTTATGATTACGCATTTTTTCAATCCGCCGCGTTATATGCGCCTTTTGGAAATTGTGGTCGGTAGTAAGACCGATAAAAAGGCCGTTAAAACTGTGGCGGATTTTTGTGATGTAAGGCTTGGCAAAGGCGTTGTCTATACCAAAGATACACCGGGCTTTATCGTTAACCGTCTGCTGGTTTTCTGGATGCAAACCGCGCTGAACGTGGCCGTGGAAGATAATGTACCGCTGGAGGTAGCCGATGCCGTGATGGGTAAACCGATCGGCGTACCAAAGACGGCGGTGTTTGGTTTGATTGATCTTGTTGGGGTCGATTTGATGCCGTATCTGGCAAGTTCAATGCTGTCCTCTCTGCCCAAGGATGATGAGTATATAAAAATCTATAAAGACTATCCGTTTGTCAAAGAAATGATTACCGCAGGTTATAACGGCCGCAAGGGCAAGGGCGGGTTTTATCGTCTAAAACCTGACAGCGCGGAAAAAGAAAAACAAACGCTGGATCTTAATCCTGACAAATTCGATGAAAGCCAGTACCGCAAGAGCGATAAGCCAAAACTGGAATCAGTCAGTGCGGGGAAGAAGGGCTTGCGCGCGGTCGTTGAAACCGATGATGAAGGCGGGCGCTATGCGTGGAAAGTTTTAAGCCGCACCTTGGCCTACGCCGCTTCACTTGTGCCGCAAATTGCCGATGATATTGCTTCCGTGGATGAGGCGATGAAACTGGGCACCAATTGGAAAAAGGGGCCGTTCGAGATGATCGATGATCTCGGCCCTCAATGGTTTGCCGAGAAATTGAAAGCTGAAGGGATTGCAGTACCTAAGTTGTTGGCTGATGTTGGCGATGGCACTTTCTACCGTGTTGAAAATGGTAAGTTGCAGGCCTTCGGCACGGACAAAAAATATCATGATGTCGTACGTCCTGATGGCGTGTTGCTTTTGCGGGACATTAAGCTTTCGAAAGAACCACTGATTAAAACAGGCAGTGCTTCTGTCTGGGATATTGGTGATGGTGTTTTGTGTGTTGAGTTTACAGGTAAGATGAACGCGCTGGATGATCAGGTTTTCGCTGCCTATTATCAGGCCATTAAACTAATTGGCGATGGCACGGGCGATTACAAGGCGATGGTCATCTACAATGAAGGCTCCCACTTCTCCGCAGGCGCCAATTTGGGTCTGGCCATTTTCGCGATGAATATTGCCATGTGGCCACAGATTGAAGAGCTGGTTGTCGGCGGACAGAAGGTTTATAAGGCCTTGAAATACGCCCCTTTCCCAGTGGTATCTGCGCCATCTGGTATGGCGCTGGGCGGCGGGTGTGAAATTTTGCTGCATTCCGACCATGTGCAGGCGCATGCCGAAACCTATACCGGCTTGGTTGAGGTTGGTGTTGGGTTAATCCCGGGTTGGGGCGGCTGTAAAGAAATGTTGCTGCGTTATCAGGAACAAGAACGTAAAGATTACGATAAGGCGACAGGGGGTAAAAAACTTTGGTTCTCACCGAAAAATACACCTATGGGCGCGGTGCGCAAGGCGTTTGAGTTAATCGCGATGGCCACGGTTGCCAAGTCAGCGCAGGAGGCTAAAGAATATAAATATCTGCGCGAAAGTGACGGTATCACTATGAACCGTGACCGTTTGCTGTTTGATGCCAAACAAAAGGCATTGGAACTGGCAAAAGATTACAAGGCGCCGACCCCTGTAGAGGAGATTCGCTTGCCGGGGCCTTCGGGGAAACTGGCGCTGGATATGGCTGTTGGTGATCTGCGTAAATCCGGCAAGGCAACGCCCTATGACGTGACGGTGTCTTCTGCCGTGGCGACTGTCCTGACGGGCGGCAAAAAGGGTGACTGGACCAATCCTTTGCATGAAGACGATCTTTATAGTCTGGAGCACAAAGAATTTATGCAGCTTGTCCGCCATGAAGGGACGCAGGCACGCATTGAACACATGCTGGAAACCGGCAAGCCGCTGCGGAATTAAAAATGAATCACGACTGGGCAAAGGAAGTTTTCCTGGAAATTCAGGCGCGTCCCTACACACTGTCGACACGGGCAGGCGAAGAATCCAATAATTGTTATTTTAAAGGGATAGAGCTTCTACAGCGTCTTGGCATTATGGGCTATACGGTGCGTGGACGTGTCGGGGAAACCTATTGGGATCCTGCTATTTTCTCGCAGGAAATTGTTGATTTGATGCCGCCCGATATTTTAACAACGCATTTCTATACCGAAATTTTACTGGATAATAGCTGGCGTATTGTCGATCCCAGCTTTCAACCATCTTTGGCAAAATACGGACTGACTATCGGTTCGTGGGATGGCGGAGAATGCTGTTTCCCGATTACCAAATTATATTCGCATGCTGAATCCATCCAGTATCAAAAACAATGGTTTGATCATGATTACCAAAAAGATTTTTTTGATCGCGGCGGCCCGTGTTGGCGTGCCTTAAACGAGTGGTTTATAAAAGCTGCTTCTTAAGTATAAAAAAACGAGCCGCTTATATTTCAAAGCAGCTCGTTTTAAATTCTTTAGATTATATTCTTATTTTGAAACCTGTGTGAATTGCGGTTCCGCACTTTGCATGACAGGTGTGTCATCGACAACAACAGGGGCGGGAGCGGGTTCAGGCTCAGGCATTGGCGCAGGCTCTGCTACCGGCATTGGGGCTGGTTCAGGCATCTCCATCTTAGGAGCAGGCTTTTTGCCGGCTCTTGCCGTTCTTTCTTCTGTAAAGGCGCTGTCACGTCCACATTCGTTCAATTCGTCATAACATTTAGGCAGGCTCATGCTGCATGCTGATAAGGAAACAGCTGTTCCGCCAAGCAAAATTAATCCCATTAATTTTTTCATAATAAACCTCTCGCTAGGTATTCTGTTTCGATCAGAATACAGAAGATACTATTTTTTACAAGGATTTAAGGTTGTTTTAGCGCTTGTCGCTTAAATATCTGCGTTCCAGATGCTTGAGCAGCGATGCTGTATCCAGCTCTTTTCCGGTGATATTTTTGACGGTCTCAAACGTCCCTGTCTTGCGGCCAACACGGTGGATATTGGTTTTAATCCAGCTGCCGACCCCTGACAGATTTCCTTTTTGAATCTGCGTTGGCAGGTCAGAAATTTTATCATAAAGCGTGGCATGTAATTCGGCGGCAATAATATGCGACAATGTGTTTGTCGGGATAAAGCCGAAACGCCCTGTAAACCAGTCGGGGTTTTGCAGTGCCCCTTCCGACAGTGTATCAGGTGTTTTGCCAAGAAGCTGTTTGCTTTCTTCATTCCAGCGTTCGGGAATATCTTTGACTTCTAATCCGCCGTTAATCAGATCACGTTCCATACGGTAGCGCAAAATATCGTGGAAAATTTTACTCAGCTCATCCGCATCATTGCGATTGGTTGTCTGGGTAATTACTTTTTTCAGTTGATACAGATTTTCCGGTTCGAAGGATTTGTTTTTAAATTGACGGAAAACACCTTCGGCACGAACCGAAATAAAATCAAAAAATTGTGGCGTGCGTCCGATAATGGTTTCATACAGCAAGCTGAGAGAGTTCAGCATAATTGCGCCCTGATCCTGACCGACGGGTTGTGATTGCCATTCTTCGGGCAGGTTTTGGTAATACAGGCCGCGTGCGCCCTGATACAGCGTATCTTCCAGTGAATCGAGGAAATTATTGCTGTCGCCACAACGTACCAAAATCCTTACATCTTCAGCATTTCCGCTGGTCATGGGTGATAAATTAGTGACGTAAAGGCCGCCGCGGTCAAAATCAAATCCCATCATTTCCAGCACGGTTTTATTCAGCCACATTTGATCGGCTTTGGAAAAATCACCATCTAATGGCTGTGCCGGTGCTTGTGATTTTTGTTTTTCGAGCGCTTTGCCGTATAGATCTTTTAACGGTGTTAACAGGTCGGCATACAGATCATCCATCTGGCGATCCGAAATGTCACTGGCATAACCCAGAAGCAGGGAACGGTAACGTGATGGTGTTTCAAATTTTTTCTGTTTTAAATCTGCAATGCGGTGGTATAGGTCAGCCACTTTTTGGATATATGGCTGCGCCTCTTCCCATTTATTTCTTTTCAGCGCGGCGGCATGCATACGGCGCCCTTCATTAGCAACCTGCACCGAGGCGATGTAAAGATCAGGCGGAAGCGCCGATAAATGTGAATGAATGCGGCGCATCTCGATGAGATTGGCTTTGTCCCATTCATTCCAGTTGTCTGGATTTTTTGCCGCTTCGTTTTCGACCTTGTCCAAAAGGTTGGTCACCGTCGGTGTTGTTGTTTCGGCATAAATGCGCTTGGTAATAGAAGAAATATCATGGATGCGGCGTTTTAAACTGCCCGCGGGCATGGCTGTCATCATATCAATGGCGAGCGTATTACGAATAGAGAACATTGTGTTCAAATTCGCAAAATAAAATTTCAGATCATTATACCCTGCAGCAGGTTCTGCCACTGTTTCCAGTTTTGCTGTATCGCTCATTGAAAAGCATCCTTGTTTGTTAATATCCCTAATCGAAAGTATAGCTTCTCTTATTAGGGTTAAGAATGTTTTAATTTCAAACGGATAAAATAAATAATCATCTTATAGGGTTATCGAAAATGTTTTGGAAAAAGAAGAAAAAACCGCAAAAAACAGGACGCGAGGCAATTATGGCCAAGGCTCAGGCCATTGCGAAAGAGAAAACCGCCGAAATCGGCGAAGACCGATTGTCTGAAATCAGGCAGGCCTTGATGAAGCGTGAAAATTCGGCGCTTGAGCAGGCTAAAAAGAAAGTCATGCATATGAATGAAGATAAAGTAAGAGACAATTTAAAATACTGGCTTCACGATAAAGAATAGAAACACCCGTTTTTTTCACCTATAATTTCCGTAGAATTTTAAAATCGACCGTAAGAGGATTTCATGCCCGTTTATTCAGCCCCGATGGAAAATATCAAATTTATTCTGCACGATGTGCTAAAGGCAGATAAATTAACGCAAATTCCCGGCTATGAAGAAGCAACCGATGAATTGGTAGATCAAATTCTGGAAGAGGGCGCCAAACTTTGTGAAGAGGTTCTCTTCCCGATTAACCAGAGCGGTGATGCCGAGGGCTGTACGTATGAAAACGGTGTCGT